>CAIOIA010000030.1 GCA_903858295.1 uncultured Candidatus Peregrinibacteria bacterium
CTGGGTTGTTTCTCGGCTTGCTGGTGTGCGTCCAGGAGCGTAGCTAATTGATTGATGTTTTTTTCAAGTGACTGGAAGCCCAGATTATGAAGTGCTTCGCGGATTGGCTGAATTTCCAGAGTGTGCAGCTGGCAGGCCTCTAGATCGAGCTTAATAGGCATGTCGCGGATTATTGTGGCCATTTTCTGGCTTAGGTAAGCCGTGTCGCGGTTTTCGGTAAGTTTCTTCTGTTGGCCTGCCGAGAGCTCGCTGATATGGGCATATATATTATCGAGATTGTCGTATTTACTCAGCATCTCACACGCCTGCTTCTCGCCGATGCCCTTCACTCCCGGAATATTGTCGGAAGCATCGCCACGGAGAGCTTTGTAGTCCACAATTTGATCAGGACGTAGCCCCATCTTGGCTTTTACTCCAGCTTTATCGTATGTCGCTGTGATTGAAATCCCTTTGATAGGCGTGATGACGTGTGTGCGCTCTGTGACCAACTGAAAAGCATCTTTATCGCCGGTCAGGATGATTGTCCGCAATTCCGGTATCAGTTCAGCCTGTGTCGCCAGAGTACCGATGATGTCATCGGCCTCGAAACCGGAGGTCTGGAAAATCGGTATTTGAAAAACCTTTAATAAGTCAAAAAGAGCGGGTAGCTGCGGATAAAGCTCTGGTGGTGGAGCTGAACGCGTAGCTTTGTATTCTGTAAATTCAGTGTGACGGAAGGTCTTATCACGATGATCGAAGGCGCAGACCAGATATTCCGGCTTCTCTTTCTGTATGATGTCGAAAAGCATCTTGGTAAAGCCATAAATGGCATTTGTGTATTCGCCCTTATCATTGATAAGCGGAGGCATGGAATGAAATGCTCTGTGGAAAATGGCGTTCCCGTCAATCAGAAGTAGTTTTTTCATATATTACGGTCTGGTAATAAGAGAGATTTTTTGGTAGAATGATAGGATTTAATTGTAGACAGAGACAATACGAATTTCAACCATATACTTATCCATATACTCACTCGGGACTAAGTCATGCATAAAGCAAATACACCAAAAACCGCAAAAAAGCGAACTGACAAAAATCCGAAAATCATCAAGAAAACTATCAGTAAATCCGATCTCGAGAATTTCTCGATAGTTGGGAAAGAGCGTAAATTACCCGCTACTCAGAGCGTCTTTTCGATGCTTCTGGAAGGGAAAAAAGAAGCTAAGACTGAATTGTCCGGCACTTTGGCCGTGGATGGAAAAATTTCTGGAAGAACTGCTCTACTGCTAGTCTTTGCGACTGATCTAAATGGAGAAAAGGAGCTTTTCCCCAGAGAAGAGCTTTTCAAACTTCTGGATGGGCTGAGAATTCTGAATATCAAAGCCGTGGTGATAGATACAGAGCAGCCATCTGATCTAAACAATCTCGGCGAACTTGCGGATCATCAGGGTGGACAGATAGTCTGGTATAATCCTAGGCAGGACAATAGCGGCCGAGGGCGAGAGGAAAAGGAAATCGACAGATTACTTATGGCAGCCGACATGGCTATCGTGTTCCATGAACAGCATGAGTTGATAAAACTAATGATGAATTACGGGATAGTGATAGTGGCGCAGGACAAATCTCCTCTACTGGAAAATTATAAACCAAATGAAGAAACCGGAAATTCTTTCCTGTTTAAGAAAAAGGATTTATGGAGCGTTTTCGCGGCTCTGGTAAGGGCTCTGGAGACACATAAATTCCCTTATGACTGGAATCACATCATAAGGCAGGTCTGCAAATAATTCAGTTAACTCAGATTAATCTAGAGAAGTTGTACTGGATCCGTTACTGCCACGGAAATTTTCGCCTAAACTCTGTACATTGTGGAATATTTCGCCGAGGTCGAGGTATTTTACGACATTTAGACCGATGAATTGACCTACAGCCTGAACAATCACTACTGACAGAATCGTGATAATTAAGCCAATAATAGCATAACGAATAGTCCCTACTGCCTGCTTAATCTTCTCTTCTGCTCCACCTGAAAGGATGAAAGCGAAACCTCCGATGATAATGAAGATTACGGAAAGGATCCCCGCAAAAAGGATGGCATAGGCTAGGCCTTTATTGATGATATCAGGGATATTGTAGTTAGAAGCGGATTCGATGATTGTATTTGAGGTAGCCATATTTGTTTTGGATTTAGGTCATAAAAAATGCCTGGATCTATTCTACTTGTAAGGACTTTACTAGTAAAACAGATTCCAGGCAAATTATTGTGCAATTAGATGCCGAGACTTTCGTCGACGATGCTGCTGCCTGATGCGGCAGAAGGAGCCATATCAGATCCATCCGGTTCAACAATTTTCAGATTTACTCTGGCATTGTTCTTGGAGCCGATGACGCGAAGCAGGATACGGATTGATTTAGCTGTCTGACCGCTCTTACCGATCACTTTGCCCATATCTTCCTTAGCTACTTTGAGTGTGATGAGGACGCCCATTTCGTCTACTGTTCTCTCTACGGAAACCTGATCTGGATGATCAACGATTTGTCGGACTACGTATAATACGAAATCCCTGTCTTGTGTTATTGTATCGTCCATGTGACTTTGTTGGTTATTGATTTACAAGTTAATCTGAAAACGATAATTAAGCTGCCGCTGTAGGAGCTGGAGTTGCTGTCGGCATGGAAGGCTGTTCTGCTCCGCCCTTCTTCGGCTTGGCCTTGCGGTCAGACTTGAAGAAAATATATTTATCCATTTCAGCTACTCCTTCTGCTTTGAGCAGGGAAGCAACTGTCTCTGTAGGCTGAGCCCCCTTGGAAATCCAATATAAAATTCTCTCCTTGTTATAGTCGAGAACCTTTGGTTTTCTGGTTGGAAGATAGTGACCAAGCAGTTCGAGATATTCACGTTTGACAGCTTTTTTCTGCTCTGCCACTACGATTCTGAAACTTTCCTGGGTAGTCTTGCCGGTACGGGTAAGTCGGATTACTAACACGTTTGTTCTGGGTAAAGAATTTCTAAAAGTGGCCTTAGTGTAGGGGGAGCAGTATTTAAAGTCAAGAAAATATTGTCGATGAGGCGGAATTGTCCTGTACAAGCGCTAGGACTGGGTGCGAAGGTTGATTTTCTTCACCGTATCCTGTCCGAATTTAGCATTTAATTCTGTCTGTAGCAGGTGCCTGTGCATGGTCAACTGATGCAGTAGAGATGAATTAGCAGCCGTGATGAGAAGAGTAGCGTCTTTCAGAGATACTACTTTGATTGGAGATAATTCCCCTTCCGTCTTGCCCGGGAAATATGTAGAGAGCAGCTTGCGCGCTTCATGGCAAACTCTGATTGCGTAGAGCTGATCGCCCATACCGAGGTGAGCAGCAGCCACTTCTATCAGATTCTGGAAGCTGGCGTCTTTCGTCGGACGAGTGTTCGTCTGTAGGCCGTTACCGGAATAATAATCGTTACTGGTGTGACGTTTATATGGCTTTTTGAAGCTTGGTTTTTGAGTTGTCATATAGCGTCCAGATATAGCTGATGAGTCTCCTTGGACATTTTGCACCAAGAGAATTTGGTGACGTGAGCCAGGCCGGATTGCTCCAACTGCTGATAAAGTCGCTCATCTGTAAGCAATTTCTCAATTTTTGCAGCCATGTCCGCTGGATCGTGTGGATCGAAGTATATTGCGTTTTTACCGCAGATCTCCGGGATGCATGATGTCTCCGAAGCGGCCACCGGCGTAGCACACTGCATCGCCTCCAGTGGAGGAAGGCCAAATCCTTCATAGAAAGATGGGAACACATATATATGTGCTGAATTAATCAAATCAATCAATTCATCCTCACTCACAAGGCCCGGGAATATAATCTGCTCTGACAATTGAAGTTCATCCACGAGCGCAAAAACTTCTGACGCATATATATTGTCTTTCTTCCCTGTGATGACCAGCTGAATCTGGTGATGCTCCGAAAGTAACTTGAAAGCTCTGATTAGTCCCTGCAAGTTTTTGTGATCCCTCCAGACTCCGCTGTATAGTAGGAAAGGCTTATGGATGCGATATTTACCGAGAGTGTGATTTAGGCGACTGGCGTTATGAATCTGCTTGAAAGCTGGATTTACTCCTTCATAGATTACCTGAATCTTCTTCAGTGGTACGCGCAGAATGGTCTGTAGATCCTTGGCAGTAGCTCGGGAGACGGCGATGATTCTCCTGGCTTTGCCTACAGCTGTCCGGATGGTGAGATTATAGGCCAGACGATGAATGGAACTCGCCATCTTCTTACCTGGATAGAAATGCAGAGTGAGGTCGTGAATAGTGACTACGGATGGACGATTATATAATATCGGTCTATTGAAATGAGTGAAATGCATCAAGTCGAGTTTCTGACGATTCAAAACGCTGAGGAAATGCGTCTGCTCGGCCAGCGAATAATGCCTGGCGTCAACCAGGACTTTCGAGAAATTCTGGCTACTGGGCTGGAAATTCGAGAATTCAGGCTGATTGAAAAAAAGTATATATTGATTGTGACGATCGATTTTCTGAAGATTTTCCACCAATTCGAAAACATAACGGCCAATGCCCGTAAAATGAGATGAATACATCCGGCAGTCTATTCCGATTTTAAGAGGCTTGTTCATAGGAAATGCCCAAGGGCTGTGAAAACATTTTAGCAGAAATACTGATTTATGAAAGAGAGGAAAATATTTTTCTTGTGTTCACCCCAATCCAGCCAGCTACTGAATACTTTTTCTGAAGCAGCGTAAACTATTGCAATCTAATCGTTTAAAGTCTGGGAAGCCACTCCCAGAGAAAGCTGCGTTCGGGAGCTTAAATAAGCCA
>CAIOIA010000031.1 GCA_903858295.1 uncultured Candidatus Peregrinibacteria bacterium
ACAAACACCGCGACAATTTCGATGTAGAGAATCTTCACTGGATCACAGCAGCACCCACGCCAGCACAACTGGCCAATCTCCAAGTAAAAGTCCGCCACGGCGAAAAACTCTACGACTGCATCCTCTCGGCTAACTCCTCTCACGTCCAAATCTCAGGCACCGATCAAGGCCTGGCCTCCGGCCAATTCGCCGTCTTCTACTCCGAAAACCTCTGCCTGGGAGCCGGGACTATAGTCTAGTTTTCACTTGAGCCGAGCTAACACACGAAATTTACTGAGATTACACGAAATTCAGCTTGAATAAACCGCATTTAATGTTAAAATAAAGTAACTCAGTCCGGACAGTCATTTAGAAGCCAATCATGACCACAGTGAAAGGCGAACAATCAGACTACGCAGTCAGTAAAAGCAAAAGTAAATTGATTCTACAGAAATTGGAGAAGAAATTTCACTTGAATCTGGAGGCTTTGATAAATTCCATCAAAAGCTACAACAATAATTTCAATGAGCAGAAATTCCGTGAGGCATTCTTGTTCGCAGCCCTCGCACACGACGGCCAGATGCGTAAGCAGGACGGAATACCATACATAGTTCATCCTTTCGAGACAGCCAAAATTCTTACTCAGATACATGCCGATGAGACTACTCTGATAGCGGCTCTGCTTCATGATGTCCCGGAAGATACGGATAGGACTCTTGAGGAGATAGAGTGTAGATTCGGACGACAGGTGGCATATATTGTGGAAGGCATCACGAAATTATCGAAAGTGCACTATCGTCATGATATGAAGCAGCGGGATATCGAGAGCATGAAGAAACTTTTTATTCATGTAGCTGAAGATCCTCGGACTATGCTTATCAAGCTGGCGGATCGTCTCCACAACATGCGAACTCTGGAATACATGGATGTGACGGAGAAGCGCCTGCGTAAGGCCAGAGAAACGCTAGAAATTTTTACTCCCATAGCCAAATTACTGGGTATCAGGGAGATTCAGATCGAACTTGAAGATCTTTGCTTTCAGAATCTTTACCCGGATGATTTCCGGAAATTGAAGGAAAAAGTACATCAGGAGAGGGAGAGACATGCCAGGGATCCAGAGCAAACAATCATAGATGTGGAGGATACTCTGAAAGCCAGGAATATTGACGCAATAGTTTACTCATATCAGGAAAATTTATTTCACACTTACTCCAGCCTTAAGAATGAAAACAAAAGTATTGATGATTTAGAGATAACTTTTCTAGTAAATGTAATAGTGAACGATGTCCCTGCCTGTTATGAAGCGTTAGGTCTGATTCATGGTTTGTTTAAGCCGAAGCCAGGAAGTTTCAAAGACTATATATCTCTACCGAAACCAAACGGTTACAAAAGCTTACATACTTCAGTTTTTGGTTATCACGGGACCAATACCAAGTTCACCATACGGACCAACCAGATGCATTTCGAAGCGCTTTATGGTATCGCTGCCAGTTATTTCAGCTCTGACAGTAAGCATAAATCATTGTTTGGGTCGGAGGATCCTCGTTCACATTGGGTTGAAGAGATAATTGCCATACAGAAGGAGGAAAATTCTGAGTTGCACTATTTCGAAGATCTCAAAAATTTCGTACTACAGAATCGTATCAATGTTCTGACTCCGAAAGGAGAAACTAGAGATTTACCGGCCAACGCGACCTGTATCGATTTCGCGTATTCCATACATACTCAAGTAGGTAACCGAGCTATCAGGGCAGTGGTGAACGGTCAAAATGTTTCATTGGATCACTGTCTCAATACCGGTGACGTAGTCAAAATCATCACCACAGAATACGCCAAAAGCCCTAGTTATGAGTGGCTTAACTTCGCCAAAACTCCGGTAGCTCTGAAGAGAATGAAAGAGCATTTCAAGAAGGAAAGCGAGTCATCGAAAGTTCAGGCGGGCCGCAAAATACTGCAGAAAGAATATGATCGCGCCGGACTTGGTATAGTAGGCAATCTATCTAAATGGAAAATTAAGAAAGTAGCTTTAGATTTTCCAGCTCTATCTATTCACAGGACAGAAGACATCTTCGTCCATATCGCTGAAGGATCTATCTCCAGTTCACAACTCGTAAGTTTGGTCTATCCAGACCAAAATATTAATATTGGAAGCATTGCACAGGCCGGACTGAAGGGGCGGTCCATGCTCTCGAAGCTTACACGAGTGCAAATGCGCATCGTATGTGATCCTTCTGCGGATAGTATTAAGTTCACAGAATTAATTCAGAAGAAGAAAGACAGCATTCTGCTAGTGTCTTTGCAAACTAAATTTAATTTTTTCACGAAGAAAGTTATAGTCAACGCCACTATGTATGTAAGTCATTTCAACGATTTCTCAAATCTTTGTCGAGAGCTGGAGAGGATAGATGGTGTACGCGAAGTTACGCGCATTTTTCCCCTCAAAAAAATAGTTTTCTTTATCTTAAGTATATTTACTTTTTGTCTGTGGGCTACGCATCCTCTATTACTTCATTATGTCACTACTGAATGGGACGCTGACGACAATCAAGTTAGGATTGTGACAAATACGATTCTATATGCTGGATTATTTATGTTGTTTTCGCTGATTTTCCTGATCAAGCAATACACAGAGAAAAGCTTCCCTGAGATACGTGAGACTAATCGCCTCTGGCAGGTCACTTATCTGCTTTGCTTCTTCGCACTTATGACGGTGTGTCTGGAAATATATCTGGAAAAACTCATGGTGGATTGGGCATTGGTCTTAGGCTCAGTAATACTGATTTTCACTTATTTGACCGGCCAATACATATATTCCCGCGACAGAACTCCGCGAAAGAAATAATCACCAGGGATCATCCTCCATGCCGGAAATGCATCACGTCTCCATCTTTCACTATGTATTCCTTGCCTTCCAGTCTTAGAAGGCCCTTCTCCTTAGCCCCTGATTCGCCGCCGCAACTCACGAAATCCTGAAACGCCACCACCTCCGCTCTTATGAAATTCTTCTCAAAATCGGTATGTATCACCCCGGCGGCTCTCGGCGCTGTGTCACCCTTATGAATTGTCCAAGCCCTCACTTCCTTCACCCCGGCCGTGAAATAAGTCATAAGTCCGAGAGTGTCGTATGCCGCATGAATCAAGGCATTCAGTCCGCTCTCCTTCACTCCTAGTTCGCTCAGAAAACCTTCAGCCTCTTCTTCCGTGAAGTTTATCAGCTCTTCCTCTACACGCGCCGAAATAGGTATCACCTTCGCTCCTTCCGGCAGTCCAAGATCCATGCGAACTTGCTCAGGAATAATGCTCTTCAAATCATTTTCAGAGACATTTAGTATATACAGGAAAGGCTTGGCAGTAAGCAGATGCAGGTCACCCAGTTCCAGCTTCTCTTCCTCGCTGAACCCCAGATCCCGCGCCTTAATTCCTTTCTGTAATCCTGCTTCCAGCTTCTCGACAATCGCCAGATATGCACCCTTCTTCTTGTCTCCTGATTTAGCGTCATTTTTCGCTTTCCCCAGCCTCTTCGTCACTGTCTGCAGATCCGCCAGTATCAGCTCAGTATCTATGATTTCCAGATCTCTCCGCGCGTCCACGCCTCCATGTACATGTATCACATTATCGTCCACGAATAGTCTTAGCACCTGTCCGATAGCATCACACTCACGTATATGAGCCAAAAACTGATTTCCGAGCCCCTCTCCTTCAGAAGCTCCTTTCACAAGGCCAGCTATATCCACAAATTCCACCACAGCAGGCACCATTCGCTCAGGCTTCACTATTTCAGCGAGTTTCTTCATGCGCTGGTCAGGCACTTCTACAATTCCTACATTCGGATCTATGGTACAGAATGGATAATTCGCCGCCATAGCTCCACTTGATTTGGTGAGAGCATTGAAGAGTGTTGATTTTCCCACATTTGGCAGCCCCACAATTCCTATTTTCATTTTCCATAAATTAAGATGTGCCCAGCATAGCAAATCCGCCTTCCAGCCCAAATAAATGCTAATTGCCCGAGGCTCATTCCTATGGTATAATAACAAGATTTAATCAACACAAAATATGCTAATAAATTTCCTGGGACAAGAAGCAAAAAACTATCAATTTCTGGAGCCGGACGCGCCGGAAGATATCCAGTCACCAGTCAAAAAAGAAATAGTCATGGGTCCATCAGAAGAAAAAGAATATGAAGAGCCAGAACACAGAGATAACCTATATAGAAAGGTTGGAATAGAAATTTCTAAACTAAAAGCTAGTCCTGATCGTAGAAACTGGGTGCTGGCGAAGGATTTACGAAGGATGTTAGAAATGGCAAAAACGAATGAATCTCAAATGTTGATATCTCCCAAAGACGCTGCAGCCAATCTCCACGACCGTCTACTTGCAATCACAGACCCAAAATCAAATACACAAGGAACTCAACACGAACTTGTGCCGCATCCAGAAGGGTATGCAGATAATGGCCAGTGGGCTGATTTATCAGCTAATCTTGCAAATTTGCAGACTATACCGGATATTCCGGCCGATCAGAATAATATTAACTCAACTGGAAGCACAGAAGCAGAGACTCAAAAGTTAGTTGTTAAAAAACTAAACCCGCCTCCAACCAAAGACATAAAATATATTGGAGTAGAAAAAGATATCGTGCCTGCAGAGGTTAAATTTGCTCTGAACAAAGATTACAGTCCAGGAGAAAAGTATTTTATTAGTGATGACGGCAAAGTACAAAAAATATGGAAAGCAGACGTAATCCCAGGAAACAATGGGGCACAAGATACAATTAAATGGTCGAAAAATGAAGGTCTCACAATAACTACTTAAGTTTTCGAATGACCTCCCCCACCAACCAACTCTTCCTCCGCACAATCTCCGCCTCTTCAGTATTCCAGCTGATGACTCCTTCTGATCAGGCCGCCTTACTGGCCAGCTATCAGTCCGCCACAGACGCTCAATTACTCGAAGCCATCCGCGCTATTCAGGAAGAAGATCAGAAATTCCAAGCCTCAGAGCAGGCGAGACAAACTCAGGCACAGAATCAAATCACGCTTTCCGAGCAGCTTCATGCCAGTCTCAAGAAGTCAGAGAAGCAGTTACTGCGTTCAGAAGAGGAGCAGGAACAAGCCCAGAACACACAAGAACTTCAGAAAATAGAGACAGAATTATGCCCTTCCACGCCTACCATAAAAGCACCCCGTAAGAAATTTCTCGGCCTTTTCTAAAACTTCACCAGCACCTTAGCCGGGCTGAATTCGACAATTTCCACGGCGACACCCGCAGGTATCACTATGTCGCCAGCAGTCACGGTATAGTATCCACCAGCGATTTTCCCAGACATTAGCCGCAGTTTCACAGAATCATTATTCAGCTTGTCTATCTCGCTCTGCTCTCCTTCCACCGTCACCAGTATATTTTCCGGAAGTAATTCCTTCACAGCGGAACCCAGCGAAGCATCTTTCGTGATCTGCGCCATAAGAGTTTTCTTCTTCCAATTCGTCTTATCCACTATCGGCTTATTGTCTACAGCCCCGCTATTCACCACGTTCTCAGCTTTTGGAGACTTCCTCACTGCGATATCTGCCTGAATCACAGACGGATCGAAGCTAATTGTCTTACCGCTAAGCTTCCAGTCGGCTGGTGCTTCTACTGTGATTTTGCGGCTGAAGTCGGCATTTTCCGTGCCATCCAGAGAAACTCTAATCGGTAAATCGGTAATGCCAGCCAGTACGCTGGCAGCTCCACTGATTTTAATCTTATCCTGGCTTAATTTTACACTTTTCAAATCAAACCCTTTGGCCGGAGTGCCACTCACAGTATTGCTCACCGTAACTTCTTTACTGGTTATGCTTTCCAGATAAAGATCCAGTCGAGGAGGCTCTATGGCCACTACAGTAATCTTGGGATTCTTACTGATAAAATTGACCTCCAGTGAATGGCTTCCTTCATTCAGATTCTGTGCATCCAGAAAAAGCTCAAATTCATTACTATTTATATTTGCACCGCTATTATCTGTAGCTTTATATCTGACCTTAACTTTCGCCAACTCATTGGCCACGCTGACATTCTGTCCGAGATTAATTATCTTCACAGGAAGTTCAGTAGGGAATACATACACATAATTCTCCACGCCGACTACAAATAACCACAAAAGAAGGGCGGAAATTACCGCTAACAATTTGATATGTATATTTTTAAGTAAATTCATTGGCTTGATTCCTCACGATATACTTTTTTCACTTTCTTTCTGCTGACTTTCGGAGACAAGATAATTTTCAGGAGTTGCTGAAGTCTGGCCAAATCTATGTTCTTCTCCAGTCTGCCATTCTTGGCGAAACTGATAGTGCCTCTTTCTTCAGATATCACTATCACGCTAGCGTCTGTGTGGTCGCTGAGACCTATAGCCGCTTTATGCCTGGTACCGAGATTTTTATCCTTATTATCGAAGCTGGTTGGCAATATGCAGGCCGCTGCAAGCACCTCATCATGGTCAATTATTACCGCTCCATCATGCAGCGGCCCCTTCCCATGAAATATCGAGATCAGCAGTTCCTTGCTCACCGCTCCATTTATCTTCACGCCGGTATCCAGATATTCTTTCAGCGGTATACCATGCTTGAACACTATAAGAGCTCCTTCTTTCCTCTCCATCAGATAAGCGCACGCTTCGACTATATCAGTAGCAAGTACTTCCACAGCGATAGCTTTCTCGCCGCCCAGGAATGGCGTATTTCCGAGCTTCTCCAGCGCCAACCTCAATTCTTGCTGGAAGATAATCGGGATTGATACCAGTAAAATGGTGAAAAATCTGTCCAGTATCCAGCCCACAGTCAGCAAGTTCAGCGACTTACTTATGAAGAAAAGCACGCTAATCATGATAAGTCCGAGGAGAATGCTTATAGACCGCGATCCCTTCAGCATGGAGAAAAGCAGGTATATCACCACCGCCACTATCGCTATATCGAGTACAGCCTGCCAGATACTTACATTTGAGTACACCAGATTCTGCCAAAACTCCCTGGCCGCATTGGCTATCTCATTTATCCCTGTCGCCAGCATATTACTGAGGAAATCCATCGGAAAATATTATTGACTTAGCTATTCTAGCGACACATCAATAAAAATCCAATAGAAATCTCCAGGAATTATCTGAAGATATTGGCGAGCTTTCGGCGATTCAGCCAAGCTATGACCAGAAGCATTACGACATATAGGTCTTCTGCAGGGCCGGTCTTGGCTAACTTACTAGGAGCAGCGCCTTTCAATTCAGTCGGTGACTGAGTAGCTTTCGCAGCGTCAGTAAGTGAAGAATCAGGAGTAGAAGCTGTGGCTAAATTCTTGGCTTCAGTCAGAGAAGCCGCTGGAGTCGCAAGAGATTCATTCTCAGGAGCAGAACCAAATAGAGAGTCAGCAGTTACAGGGGCAACAATCTCAAGAGTCGAGTCAGGAGTCGCTGGAGCGGCTGGCACGACGACAGCAGCATCAGTCGCAGGTGCTTCAGCAGCAGCTACTGCTAGACTTCCGGTACCGACGGTGATGGTAGCCTTCAGTGCAGGGTTATAGGTGGAATAGTAAGTAAACGCAGCGTCTTGATCAAATTTGAAACTATAAGTCTTGCCGCTTGTAAGCACAGGGCTTGTGAAACTCTGGCCATCCTGAGATGACCCGATCAGAGTCTGATCCTCTGTACTGGTATTTGTCCATACTACAGTAGTACCTTTATCGATTTTCACTACAGCTGGCTCAAATCCGAAAAGAGACACATCGATGTTTTTGCTTTCGCCACTTACTGCATCTGCAGGAGTTGCCGCAGCACCAGTTGCTCCAGCTTCATTTGCCGCAGCACCATTTAGCACATCTGCTTTCAATTGTACCGGTTCCTGTACCCAATAAGCCACATATCCAGCTACTCCTACTATGGCAAGGGCAGCCAGTACTTTGATCTGAGTAACACGAGTTACGTTATTGTGATCTCCCTCCTCC
>CAIOIA010000032.1 GCA_903858295.1 uncultured Candidatus Peregrinibacteria bacterium
TCATCAGGATCAATGCCGTCTTCTATCTTCGGCAATACATTCTCGATGGCCGCCCAGTCTGTGTCCTCGGTCTCAGGGACTATGATGGTGACGCGATCACCGATTTCCGCTTTGAAGTAAGTGACTGAGGCGAGTAGGACTTTGTGGGATTTGCCACTCGCGATGACTCTGTACTGGCCGTCGTCGTATGTGAGTACACCGATAAGCTTGCGTCGCTCGACCGGGCCGATCTGTTTGTAGAGGAATGTACCGTCATCAGTGATGGTTAATTTCAGGATGTCGCCTGGGACCAGCTTGGATTTGGAGGCATAATTGGCAGGTACTGAGAAGACTTTGCCGTCCGGTCCTATCATGTTTTGTCCGTCAAATGAGCCTTCTATCACATGACTGCCGTCGACCATCTTGCTCGATCCGACTTTCTCGGCCATACGGGTCAGCTGGCTGTTGCCTGTGATTCCGGCTAACTCGTTGAGCATTTGTTTGGCTGAACGGATAGACGATTCCGCGCTTTCCAGGATTTCCTTTATTAGCGCTAATTTGGAGGATTGTGACATTTTTGTTTTTGATTAGTAGTATTTCATTCATTAAAGTATAGCAGAAGATTGCCCTTGGGGCAATGTATAGAGCCTGAAAAAGCTGAATTTGCCAAGTGGTATTCCGGGAGGGGGTGATTTATGCTTTCTCTTCTTTCTTCATGAAGCGTTCCAGCAGATAGCGGCGTGTGGCACCGACATTGGTGAAGATGCGGAAAGTGAATACGAAGGCGGCGGCCAGGTACAGATCCAGGCCCAATTTGTCGCCGAGTATGGTGATAAGTACGGAAAGTACGATGTTGAAGACCAGGCCGGTGATGAATATGATGCCGTTGAACTGATCGTTCGTGGTCTCAGCGCGTATGGCCCCGCACATCGCATCGAGTATGCCCATGATGATGACCGCGGAATATTTGGTGAGTTCTATGGGTATGGAGAAATTAAGGCTTAGGCCTATGATAACTCCGACTAGAATTCCCAGAAAAGCCCATGTCATGTGTAAGAATGTTATTGATTATCGGCGCTTGTATATTACTTTTTCCGCGTTAGCGCTGGTTATTCTTAAGTCTATATATTGAAGTGGTGTTTTGTAAATATCTAATTTGGGCAGAGCTTTTTTCAGCTTGTCAATTTGTGGAAGCATGTCTTTCGTCAAATCAAACCATACGTTGAAGTCTTTCTCCGTATGTAGATGCACCTCACGGGCTTTCTTCAGATAATTGGCTTCGACTATCTTTAGGCCGAATTTCTCTTCGAAAAGATTTGTGAGTTTGATGATGTAGTCGAGTTTCTCCTGATCCAGAGGGAAGTCGTTCAGATTGTATGCCTGAGTAGTATCGACTGTGATATACGGCAATTCAGGGTTCTCGTCGTTTTCCATGATAATCATGCCGTTTGTGTTTACCAGATATTTTTTCTGGATTTTCAAGCCGTCCTGGCTCTGTATGAGATCGATGATATTGGCTGCGACCGGGTATTTCCCGACTTCGAGTCTTATGGTCTGCGGGAAGATTTTCTTCACTGTCACGGAGCTGTATTCAGGATTCTGTGTCAGGATTTCCGCTGTCAGAGCGGTGTCATTGAAGAGCAGCAGATTCTGGCTGAGTAGATTCTTGGTAGCGATTTCATTTAGTTTCAGATTGTTCGTGATCTGCGTGCCTTCTTCATATATTTCGAATTGATTGATTTCGAAGTAATTGGTGAAGAATATGAAGTAGACGCTTCCACTGATTATGAAGAGAGTCAGTAATACCAGAAGTATACGGCGCAGACGGGATGGCTTGTTCTGGGTGAGGCGGGCTGGCGGCGTGATCAGGTTCGTGCCTGTCTTGCGAAGTCTTTTCTGACGACGGAAACGGTCGAGGAAAGTGAGCTTGGGATTGTATGGGGTGGCCGTTTCAGTGATGGTGGCGTGGCTTTTGGCATTTCTGTTTTTCTTTATGCCGAGCTTGCTCAGTATACTTCCTAACAAGCCGCCCTTCTGGCCGGTGGAATGTCTAGCGTCTGGGCGATGACGGATATCTCGGCTGTGAGGATTGCGACTGTTTCTGCTATGAAAACTCCGACTGAACGGCTTATCGAAGAGACTTTTCTTGTTTTTTTTCTTACGAAAAAGTCCCATGAACTGTCGGATTACTATTGATATTTTTTACTATTTTTTAGCAGTCTTCTTGGCGGCAGTTTTGCTGGTTGAAGCGGCTTTCTTGGCGGTTGTTTTCTTCACAGCGGCCGCTTTCTTCACTACTGCTTTCTTCTGATCTTTGCGAGGGCCTTTCGGTCTGCGTGCCTTCTTCACAGGAGCGACTTTCTTGCCATAACGGGCTTCCATGAGGGCTACCAGGAGAGGTGCTTTTCTGATTGCAGCCTTGGCTTTGTTGCTTCTTTTGCGAAGTTTGGACTTCGGTCTGGAGGAATTCATGGTAGTCAGACCGTGTTGATGATTTACATGTTTATTTGACATAGTGCCGCATATAATAAAGTACTGAGAGCGTCAGTATTAAAGCGGAGGTGCGGGCAAAAGTCAAATGGAAGGTGGGGGATATTTCGTCTGTGGCCGACCCATAATATTAATCTATCTCGTCGAAGTCGATGAGTTCGCCTACTGGCGGGAAGCCTGTGCTCTGGTCGTCGGCGTAAATCGGGTTTTGGTGTAGGGCGGCGAGGCGGTTCTGGCGGGATTCTGTCATACTATAATCGGTCTCGATCTGTATGCTTTTCTCAAATGGCATGTATATCTTCTGTTCGTCGAAGGCTTGGCTGATTTGCATGGCCAGATCTGATTTGATTGCCATGATATTTGAAGGGAAATTCGCCCAGGCGCGTATCGAGAACTGTATGCCGTTCGTCGCGAACTGCTTGAATACTATCTTGTGCGCTGGCTTCTTCACCACCGAAGGATGGCTTGAGAGAATTCTGTCGAAGATTTTGAAAGCCTGTAAATTGTCCGAACCATAGCCAAGCGTGATGTCGATGTCGATCCTACGTATGCTGCTGTTCGAGAAATTCGTGATGGATTGCGTCATCACATCGCTGTTGTAGATCGTGACATGTTTCTGATCTGCAGTGCGCAGAGTGGTGGCCTGGAAGTCGATGGCGTCTACTTTGCCTGTCTGTCCCTTGATATTGATGAGGTCGCCGATTTTGAAAGGGGATTTAAACATTATCAGTATGCCGGCGACATAGTTCTTGATGATGTCCTGAAGCCCGTAACTGAGGCCCAGGATAAGCACTGATACCAGCAAAGTCATATCCAGACCTATGGTTTTCAGAGCCAGAGTGATGGAAATTACGACTATAAATCCTGTGAAAAGTTTCTCCAGCAGATTGAGAGCTGTCTTCTGTTGAGCGTGGATTATGGTCAGCCTGTTGAGATAATTTTTCGTATAACGGATGACGAAGAAGCCCACTATGATGATAGCGGCCGCTTCCAGTACGGTGATAAATCTGGTCAGCAGATAGGGGCCGAGATTGGCGAAATCTATCGTGTCTGAGCCGCCGCCGGTGCTACCGGATGGGATGTTTGAATTGATTTGTGTGGCCATGGAGTTTTGCTAAATCTCCATAGTCTAGCACAAAAGCGTGTAAGAGTGAATGCGAAGAGATCAGAATCAGCCATCCGCCGTCCAGCCAGCTACTCAGTAGATTTATTCCGAAACTATCACCTCCCGGGCGGCTTGTGCCTGGTGTATGGCGTTTTGCAGATGGTCTAGAGCTTTCTCGCCTGTACTGCCGAGGCGTTCCATGGTTTCTATGATACTTCCCAGATCAGGAGCCTTCAATTCCTTACAGCGAATTCTCATCTCCATCTCTAGAGCTATGCTATCTGCCAATTCGGCATATATTTGAGCCATTTCACGTAATAATTCGGCTTCATTCTCCTGCTTTCTGCCAAGCTTGCTTTTCTGCAGTATTTTCGCTCTTTCCAGAATCTCGCTGCGGAAAGACAGAATTTGATATAGACAGGATAATTCTTGCTGGATATGAGGTGTCGTCTCGGTATCCAGCTGTCTTCTTAATACTTTCTTCGTCTTACCGAATAGTAGTGGCGCTGCGGCATACTCCTTCGCGAATGTGCTGACCGGCTTCGCGTCACCGAATAAAGTTGCTTCTAATATCTGATTTATTTGACCATTGATGGAGAGTCTCTGCATTGCTACTCTCAGCTGATCTGTGACCGCTGGAAATCTTACAGACAGATTTTCGGCTGGGGTGGTTTTCCCGTTATCCAGTTCTGCCAGTGCCATAGCCTGGAAGTCGGGTGGTGAATTCCTCTGTGGTTTGGCAGGAAGTGGTGGTAATGCCTTCTGAGATGGTTTTGGTGTGATAGGTGGAAGTATTGTTTCTAAAGTCTGGATTGTTCTTTCCAGGTTTGAAGATTCTCCGTAACTCATTGCAAGACCTGTGATTATCTCGAAAATATTATCGGCAAATTCTTTTGTGACTAAATTATCTTTTAAATATTTGATAATTGTATCCAAAAGATCTCTTTTCTGTGCGGCTCGATGATGTGTTTCTATATATAAAATCATTTGTTGCCTGAGCAAACCAAGTATGGAGTTCAAAGTGACTATTCCTGCGTGTGACTTGAATATTGCGTTTATGTCAAGTATCTTGTGTATTGGGTCATTCGTCCAGCTGGAATTCAAATTACATATAACTTTACTAAGATGCGGTAATAGATATTTGTTGTACATTTCCTGAGCATGTAGGCGTCCCTGCTCTGTGTTTAGATCAAATTGTATTGAGTTGGATGTATTGTTAAAAGCGAGTGTGACCGGATCAGGAACCCCGCCACCTCTGATGTTTTCAGA
>CAIOIA010000033.1 GCA_903858295.1 uncultured Candidatus Peregrinibacteria bacterium
AGTTATTTCTATAACTATTTTTTCAACTCATCTTCAATCAGTTTGGTGAAATCAGCTTCTTCGACAGCGCCACCCAGGAATTGCTTATTTACGAAGAAGCTTGGAGTACCGACTACGCCAAAGGATTTACCTTCTTCAGTACTCTTCGTAATTTTGTCAGCATGAGTTCCAGCATTGACGCAGGCCAATACCTTATCTCCATTAGCGCCTGCTTGTTTCGCTGCATCTTTGATTACAGCATCGACAGCCGCCTTGGGATCCTTCGTATCTTGAGTGGCTTTCCCCAGATCACTTTGCTTGGCATAGATGGCGTCCACCATTCCATTGAATTTACCCTGATCAGCAGCGCATTCGGCTGCCTGTTCAAGTCGACTGTCAATTCCACCTCTGTCATACATTTTCACCACCCATGAGACATCTTTCGCATGTGCTTTAATCACCTTGTCTACGATAGGCTGCATAGACTGACAGTAATGGCATGTCAGACTGGCGTACTCGATAATCACCACTTTCGCTTTAGTAGGATCTGCTCCAATAAATGTAGCATTGTCAAATCCAGGAATACTTAGATATTCCATCCCTTCAGAGTTGAATACATAAGCCCCATTCACTTCCTTCAGAGCATCCGCGAAAAGCTGAAACTGAGGGTGTTTCTTGATAGCTTCATCAGTCACAAATATAGGCAAAAATTTAGAATTAAGCTGGGCTATCATAGCCAGTCCTTCAGGACTGTTCTTGTCCATCCATGTGGCATTCACTTTCGTGTTTTGTAGGTTTTTCTCTACATTAGAGAGATACTGATCAATTGTCTCCTTCTGCTTGGCATCGTCTTTGTTGTAGACGATCTTCATATTCATCGTGAACTGCTCAGCCGGTTTTGCGGTAGTCGCGCCGGTATTCCATTGCATCATCCCAGTGGAATTCATCATGCTGCTGAAATTCGCACGGAATTCTTTGTTATATTGATAAAGCAGTACACTGGCGAATACCAATGCCAGTACAAGTGTGAAAAGCCCCCACCATGGGAAATTACAGCTTTTTCTCATAGACCTGGACGACCCTTTTGCAGTGCAGGCGTCTTCACTCTTCTCATCTACCACTGCGGATAGCTTCTTCTCTACCAGATCTATCTTCTTCGGGGCTGCCTTCTTCTTCGCTACTGTCTTTTTGGTTGATTTCTCCACAGTAGATTTCTCTGAAGCCACTTTTTTGATAGCCATGGTTTTGTTCTTTAATTTTAATAATCTATTTATTTATATTTGAAGCCTCGCAGCCTGTCAGCGCACTTAAATTGCTGAATTTCTGCAGTCCACTGAGCTTTTTCTCCTCTATCACCCACATCGGATAACCTGTCACACCCGCTGCCGCACACTTATCCTTCTCGAAATAGCAATTCACATAGTTGATTTCAGAGAAGGCGTCTCCAAACATTTTCTTCTGTGCCTGGCATTTTTCACATGTATCATCACCATACATTATCAGGCCTTTTCCATTCAAGCATTTGGCGAAATCTTCTGTGGTGATGGAAGTCTCTTTGTGTTTTGTCTCTTCAGAGATGGCGCCAGGAGAATTCCACGCAAACAATTTGATAAAGCCAGCCACAAGAGCAACTACCAATATAAATCTTATGGCAATTTCCACTCTTGTACGCTTTATGTTTTTGACTTTTGGTAATTCAGTCATTATTAAATTGGATCTTTGGGATCATAGACATCCAGATTCTCCTTGCCAATTCTTTTCACGACTTCCTCTACCACTTTGGAGAAAGGTACAGTTACCTGAGTGCCCACTTTCATATTTCGTATGATTGCAGTCTTCTCTCGCACTTCAGTAAGCCCTATCAGTACGCAGTAAGGCACTTTGAATTTATCGGCTATCTTAAGCTGGTTTTTGAATGCGCCCTTGCCTAGAGCTCCCATAGTCTTGATGCCGTTCTCACGCAGCTGATCTATCAGAGGTAAGCAGATTTTTTTGGCTTCTCTGCCGAGCTGCGCTACGAATACATGCAAATCATCTTTGCTAGGAACGCGAACTTTATTGCGTTTCATCTGGGCGATGACACGTTCCATACCCATAGCGAAACCGATAGCGGGAGTGGGCTGCCCACCAAGCAATTCTGTAAGTCCATCATATCTACCGCCGCCACCCACTGAATTCTGTGCACCTTTCTTCTCATCCCAGAATTCGAAAACTGTCTGATTATAATAATCAAGTCCACGCACCAGAGTCGGATTTTCGGTATATCCTATGCCCAGATCTGTGAGATATTCCAGTACTTCATCGTGGAATTCTTGGCTTTCCTTCGAGATATAATCTTTGAATTTCGGAGCAGATTGATTCAGGATAATTGTATCTTCGTGTTTGGAGTCGAGCAGGCGAAGTGGGTTCTTCAGAAGTCTACCGCGATCCTCCTCACTCAGATATCTCTCTTTACCGCAATAATAATCTTTCAAAGCTTCGGCATATACAGCCCTGGAAGCCATATCTCCTATATTGTTTATCTGCAGTTTGAGAGAATCAGCGATACCCAAATCCCCGAAAATTCTCTGCGCCAGAAGTATGGCCTGCGCATCGAGAGCCGGATCACTTTCCCCTATCACCTCAAATCCGAACTGCCAGAATTGTCGGTACCTACCGGCCTGCGGCCGGTCATATCGAAAATTCGGCTCGATGTAATACAGCTCCACAGGCTGAGGAAGCTGGCTCATGTTATTCTGTATGTATGAGCGCACTATGGCCGCCGTGGCTTCAGGCTTGAGAGTGAGACTTCGGCCCTTCCTGTCCTGAAAAGTATACATTTCCTTGCTCACGATGTCTGAAGTGTCTCCTATAGACCTTTTGAAAACTTCAGTAAATTCAAACATCGGCGTGGTAATTCTCTTGTAGCCGGCCTGTCTGCAGCGATGTCTGACTACTTTCTTGATGAAAGTGAAGAAATCATGGTCAATCGGAAGTATGTCATGAACGCCCTTCGGAGTCTGGAAAGGGGGCACTCTGCCTTCATTCGAAGCATCGCCCTCTTCTTCTGCAACTACATTCAATTGCTCTTCTTGATTCATGATCTTGTGGAAGATGTATATAAAACAGCCGCTACTATACTACTTAAACTCTACCCGGAAAAGTCTTTTTTAAATTCTTTTTTCATAATATTTATGCCCTTATGCCAGCCTCGTATCAGTCCCAGAAGCACGAAAATGAAATCACGCATGCGTATGATAAACACGAAAGCTACTGCATTTATCTGCACGCCCAACAGGGCGAACACAGCTGCATGACCGCTCTCCAGCGCGCCCAGTCCACCTGGAATCGGCATCATATAAGCGATATAGGGGATAGTGCTAGACAGAAATACCTGAAGGAAAGTAAGCTTCACGCCCATAAACCACGCGACCAGGAAATGCTCCACCAGCAGGAAAGCCAATGTGAAAGCGCTGATAACCATCAGTCTGTACAGGACGTTGCGGTGAGTCTTGTAGAAATTATTCATCTCCATCTCGAATTCATTCAGCCTGGTCTCCAGCTTACTCAGGCGCTCGATTCGTCGCAGATGTAGAGCACGGAATATCGAGGAGAAGAAGCCGATGTTCTTAATCGAAGTATAGTAAAACCAGAACACAAGCCAGAGAAGGCCGAATGCCGCAACTCCGAGTGCTGTCTTCGAAGCCACATCAAGGCGTGGGTCTATCACAGCTACGAGTATTCCGAAACAAATAAAAACTATCAGAGCGGACAGCTCCAGGGCTTTGTCGATAATAGTCGATGACACTACATCTTTCTTCGGCACACCGGCTTCCTCCATCAGCATTATTCGCAGTGGTTCTCCTCCCAGCTGAGCCGAGGGAGTGACATAACTAAGCGCATATCCGGCCATTCTATCCCAGAAGAAGGTGCTCGATGGAATCTTCTTATCCGGGAATATCGCCTTCACGATAAGCTCCCAGCGCAGACTGTATAGATAGAAATTCAGGAATGAGAGGAAAACCAGAAAAAGAAATTTCATCAGTGAGAATTCCTTGATGACATTGTAGATATTGCCGATGCCGGCAGTGTAGACAGAGTAGGAGAACAGCCCTATACCAAGCAAAAGGAAGAACACAAATATCAGGGTTTTTCTGTTTATTTTTTTAAGCATTGCTTGGTGTATATAGATTAAGTTGTGGCTGAGGGGTAAGGTCGGTGTGTGGTTGATAGGATTCCGGACTTGCCTGATATTGGAAGTATCCTGCTCCGGCTATCATTGCCGCGTTGTCTGTACAATAAGTCAGATTTTTATTGTAACGGAAAGTATATTTTTGATCTTTCAATTTCTCCTCTATCATAGCACGCAGTCTTCGATTTGCCGATACTCCGCCTGCCAGATGAATTTCCGACACATCGTATTTCGCAGCTGCAGCAAGTAATTTCTCACTAAGTATGTCGGCAACGCAATCCTGGAAGCTGGCCGCACAGTCTCTGATAAATTGTTCGCTGAGTTTGCCCTCAGATTCAAATTCCTTTTCTATAAGTTGTCTTACGGCAGTCTTGAGTCCTGAGAAACTGAAATTGAAATCACCGCTCTTCAGCATGGCTCTGGGAAAATGAAATGCCTTGCCATCGCCACTTTCCGCCGCTTTACTGATAGCCGGTCCGCCAGGATACCCTAGCCCAAGTAGACGAGCCACCTTGTCGAATGCCTCTCCGGCTGCGTCATCCAGGGTCTCGCCTATCAATTCGAAATTCATATTCTCTCTCATCAGTACCAGTTCATTATGCCCGCCGGAGACTGTAAGTACCATCACGGGGAATTTTACATCCAGACTCTGCCCATCAGGTCCGGCGTCCAGCCAATTGGCATAAATATGCCCGGCCACATGATGCACGGGTATAAGAGGCACTCCCAGCACTCTCGCCAATGTCGCAGCTGAAGTAAAACCCACAATCAGCGAGCTTAGCAGTCCAGGCCCCCGTGTCACAGCGATAGCATCTATCTCATCCCATCCAATCCCGGCCCTGGTCAGGCATTCCTCTATCACCGGAGTAATTTTGAGTACATGTTCCCGGGCCGCCACCTCAGGCACTACGCCCCCGGTGGGCGCGTGAATATCGATCTGCGAAGCGATCACCGAGCTGAGCACGCGCCCCCCATCCTCCACAATAGCCGCAGCCGTCTCATCACAGGAAGTCTCAATTCCCAGAATACGCATGAAAGAATTATTAATTTACCGGAGTATAACCGCAACCCGCCTTTTTTCAAAAATTGTTTGGCATCGAATGAATCAAGAATAGCCCACTAAGTCTCCTGAGTGGGTTATTCTGCAATCTGGTAAAGCTAGTTTCGTCATAATTATTATAAAGCCGGCAAGTGGTGGACGCAAGGAGAGCCTTTTACTGAATACTTTTTCTGAAGCTGCGAAGTAAACTGAGCAGTATCCGAAACTGAAGCGTTAAGAATTTTGCCTTAAGCAAGGCGAAATTTAGCTGAAGTGAGGAATATACTGCCAGTTTACGTAGC
>CAIOIA010000034.1 GCA_903858295.1 uncultured Candidatus Peregrinibacteria bacterium
GCTACGTAAACTGGCAGTATATTCCTCACTTCAGCTAAATTTCGCCTTGCTTAAGGCAAAATTCTTAACGCTTCAGTTTCGGATACTGCTCAGTTTACTTCGCAGCTTCAGAAAAAGTACTCAGCAGCTGGCTGGACTGCCTGTATCTCTTCGAAGGATGGAGTTCTTTGACGGAGTTGGTTTCGTCATTTTTGCAATTTTTTAATGGCTTATTTAAGCCCCTCACTCCGAATTTCTTTGAGAGTGGCTTCCCAGGCTTTGAACTGCTTGTATGCACTGCGAATATGCCACAATTTTGACATTACAGGAGCTTGCCTAGCCAATGGGCAGTATAGGAGCCTTTGGCTTTGGCTACCTGCTCCGGAGTGCCTTTGGCTATGATTTGCCCGCCGGCATCGCCTCCGTCAGGGCCTAAATCGATAATATAGTCCACCGACTTGATTACGTCGAGATTATGCTCAATAGTCAATACTGTGTTGCCTTTGTCAACCAGTTTTTGGAGGACGTCCAGCAGTTTTTTGATGTCTTCGAAATGCAGACCTGTGGTGGGCTCGTCCAATACATATAGTGTCTGACCTGTGGATTTACGAGAGAGCTCGGTAGCCAGCTTGATACGCTGGGCCTCACCCCCAGAGAGAGTTGTGGCCTGCTGGCCTAATTTCAGATAAGAAAGGCCTACCTGGTGAAGAGTTTCCAGCTTAACCCGTATATTCGGAATAGCATCAAAAAATTCAAGAGATTCCTCTACCGACATCTCTAGTACATCCGCTATATTCTTCCCGCGATAAGTCACTTCGAGAGTCTCTGTACTGTAGCGGCGCCCCTTACATACCTCACATTGCACATATATATCCGGCAGGAAATGCATTTCTATCTTCTTGACCCCATCGCCCTGACAAGCCTCGCATCTACCGCCTTTCACATTGAAACTGAAACGGCCGGACTTATATCCACGTAACTTAGCTTCAGGACTTGCGGCGAATAGGTCACGGATTTCCGTAAATACGCCTGTATATGTCGCAGGATTCGAGCGCGGAGTGCGGCCAATCGGAGACTGGTCGATATTGATGATTTTATCTAATTGTTCGATACCTTCGATCGAGCGATGAGCGCCTGAATTCGACTTAGTGCCATAAATGGCTTTGGATACCTCTTTAACCAGGATATCATTTACAAGAGTGGATTTACCTGAGCCGGATACACCCGTAATTGCCACGAAAATACCGAGAGGAATTGTGACACTTACGTCCTTCAGATTATGATGAGTAGCTCCGTTTATGCGGATTTCCATACCATTACTCTTACGTCGCTTCGCAGGAACTACGATTTTCTCCTTGCCTGAGAGGTATTTACCTGTCAGAGAGGCCGGATTCGCCATTACTTCCTCTGGTGTACCAGCCGCAAGCACTAATCCCCCATTCTTGCCTGCACCCGGCCCCATATCGAGTATATAATCGGCGGCCAACATGGTATCGACGTCATGCTCCACCACTATCACGGTATTGCCCAGATCCCGCAGAGAGATCAGCGTATTGATGAGCTTGGCATTGTCATTCTGGTGCAGACCTATGGAAGGCTCATCCAGTACATAGATTACGCCTGACAGCTTGGAGCCGATCTGTGTGGCCAGGCGGATACGCTGGGCTTCACCACCTGAGAGAGTATTGGCAGAACGATCCAGAGTCAGATAGATCAGACCCACATCCTCGAGAAATTGGAGGCGGCTAAGGATTTCCTTGATGATTGAGCGCGCTATCTCCTGGTGAGATTTGCTAAGCTTCAGATTATTGAAGAAATCACGAGCATGTCGCACGGAAATTTTCGTAACTTCGATGATGGACTGGCCGTTGATCTTGATAGCCAGAACTTCAGGCTTGAGGCGATTACCGCTACACTTAGGGCAAATAAGTATCTGCATGTAGCGCTCTATCTTCTTGCGTATATAATCGGAATCTGTCTCGTGATAGCGACGTTCCAGATTCGGAATTACACCCTCGAAACGTGTATTGTATTCACCCGTGGCGCCTGTGGACTCGTCATAATACTTACTTCCATTCATTTTCACTTTGAAGCGCTTGTCGCCTGTGCCGTAGAGAACTATCTGCATCTGCTCCGCAGTCAACTTCTTGATCGGCGTATGCATAGAGAAGCCATACTGGGAAGCCACTGCCTCCAGGATGCGATTGTACCAAGTCAGATGGCTAGTGGTAGCGGACCATGGCATGATAGCGCCTTCTGCTAGAGTGAGACCTGAGTTCGGGATTATGAGTTTCGGATCGATTTCCAGCCTTGTGCCTAGTCCATGACAGTATTCACATGCGCCCTGAGGAGAGTTGAAAGAGAAAAGACTTGGTGTGATTTCCGGGATATTTATGCCGGAATCGGCTGAAGCGTATTGCTCAGAGAATTGCTCTTCCTGGCCACTCTCATGATCCTGGATGATAAGTCGCCCACTTCCCTGCTTCAGAGAAAGCTCTATAGAATCGGCCAGACGAGTGCGATCAGGGTTTGGCGTCTCGACCTGATCACCATTGGACATGGTCTGATATAGTTTTTGAAAATTCTTAACGACTAGACGATCGATGACGATTTCGATGCTATGCTTCTTGTTTTCTGCCAATTCCGGAACATCGACTATGCTCATCACTTCGCCATTTACCCGCACTCTGACGAAACCATCTTTCTTGATTTTCTCGAAGACTTTTACATGTGTGCCTTTCTTCTGATTTATTATCGGAGCAAGCAGGAGGATTTTGCGTCCTTCCGGCATCTGTGAGACTATTTCGACTATCTCTGAAGCTGACTGGCGTGTGAGAGGCTCACCCGTAATCGGGTCATAAGGAGTACCGACTTTGGCGAAGAGCAAGCGCAAATAGTCATAGATTTCTGTGACAGTACCGACAGTGGAACGCGGATTACGCGGAGCTGTCTTCTGATCGATGGATATAGCCGGAGACAAGCCATCTATGGCGTCCACATCCGGCTTCTCCATAAGCTGAAGGAATTGTCTGGCATAGGTGGATAGACTCTCCACATAACGTCTCTGCCCCTCTGCATAGATAGTGTCGAAAGCCAAAGAAGACTTGCCTGAACCCGATAATCCGGTAATCACCGTGAGCTTATTCTTCGGAATTTCCACACTGATATTCTTCAGATTGTGAATTTTGGCTCCTCTTATGATGATTTTGTCGTTGGGCATGAGACTGAAGGCTTATGGAAAACATAAATTTGCCATAATTAAAATCGCTGGCAGCTGATAGCATAGCACTCGAGGAATTGAATATCAATGCACTTGAGGAATTTTCTCTGATATAATATCCAGCCCAGCCTGCTACTGAAGACTTTTTCTGAAAACCTGCGCAAACTGGCAGTATCTAATCGTTCAAAGCCTGGGAAGCCACTCCCAGAGAAAGCTGCGTTCGGGAGCTTAAATAAGCCACAAAAAAATCACAAATACGACTGTAGCCTGCCTGTGCAATGCTCTGATTGTGTTTTGGTTCGCGCATCCCGGGAGACTGGAGTGCTTTGAAAAAGTTACTTGCGTCGTATTTGTAATTTTTTAATGGCTTATTTTAGCCCCTCACTACGAATTTCTCTGAGAGTGGCTTCCCAGGCGTTGAACTGCTTGTACGTATCCGATATAGAAGTGCCTAACTGTCCTGTACGGCGTATTCTTTGTCTACTCGGCGGTTTTCGAAGAGATAGGAGAGCGTGATAAATCCTGCTGTCAGGAATGGAACAATCATAAAGGTCCAATTCATTTCCAGGAAGATGTTGAATAGGGCGTGGAGAAATACTGCGATGAACAAACCCTGAGAGATTTGCTCGTCATGGAATGTTTTGCTTCTGTTCAGATGTAGAAATCCTGTAATCTTACGAAGTAGCGGCCATTTGTCGTGATTGTACGATTCCTTTAGCACTGGGTCTGCGAATAGCGCCAGACCGTAATAATATCCCAGGACACCGGAGAACATGACATGTCCGAAAGTGGAAAACAATGAACGGAATATGAAAGGCAGAAACACATTCTCCGCCCCCCTGACCTGCATAATATTATAAAAATAAATTATGTTTTCTGCGAAGGAGAAGCCCAATGCGACTATTATGAAAAACTCTATGGCGTCAGTGATAGAAGAAATTTTCTTGTGATGAATTAATTTCACCGCACTGAATTTCGCGATCTCCTCGATAAGGCCGACCACCATAAAAGTGGCTAGTACATCGAACGGAATGATTGATATATTGCCGAACCCGATGATGTCGTCTTTGAATGAATTGGTATAGACGAACGCGTTTATCCAGGGGAAAAACTGCCACAAATATTTGTATACCAGAAGTGGAGCTACGGCCAAGGCTCCTGACATAAACAAGTGGATGGAAGTGACTTTGTTCTCGGGCTGCTTCTTATAAAAAATATTTCCCCAGAATATGGCTGGTATTATGGCCAGAAGACCGGCAACGGCGAGATTGATTAACTTGTACTCCAGCATGTAGTAGTTTTCGTGATTATTGACAC
>CAIOIA010000035.1 GCA_903858295.1 uncultured Candidatus Peregrinibacteria bacterium
CATCTTCGACGGACTGAAGCAGCTGGCGTTGAATTTCCAGAACAGCATAGCCACCACCATCAATTTCTCCAATCTCAGACCCAAACTTTCGCTGATCCGATCCACGCAAGGAGTGTCCGCCGGCCCGGTATCATTCATACGAATATTCGCTTCCACTTTCGAAGCTCTTCGTCAAAACATACAGGGAGAATCCACAGCGACACAGACAATTATCCTCAATATCCATCATCCGGACATACTTGAATATCTGATTTTCATCAAAAATTTTCAGAAGAATTCAAGTAATCGCCACTTCCTTTTCCTGATAGATTTGACGCCGGCTTTCCTGGAAGCGCTTGAGAGAAACGATGACTTCGAGCTCATAAACCCACAGAACCAGCAAGTCATAAATTATCTGAGCTCGAAAAACACTTTCAATCTGATAGTCTCCACCATCCAGGAAAACACACAGCTGGGCCTAATACAGACCACTCCATCCTCGCGAAACCAAAACACAGATCAACAGATTTCAATTTCCGGTACGCTAAATCTAGCTGAATACTATACCGCCGCAGAAGTACCGAAAGAAGACGGGAACAAAAGCAAACTCCGACAGCTGGATCTGACGAATCTTCACACGGATCTACTACACATCGAGAAATATTTACAGAATCAGAAGACGCAACTCGCGAAATCCCAGGATTATCCGGTGAACGTTAGACTCTTTTTAACTGGTTTCGCCGACCTGCTTATCAGGCTGCATATAAGCCAGACTTCGGTACAGAGCCTGGAAATCATCGAGCAAATTACTCAAGCTTTCAAATCCAGTCTGGGCCCGGCGATAGAGGTCGGAGCTTCACTTACTTCACCGCTAAGCGGTCTTTTCGATTCTTCCCGCGGTCTGGAGATTTATGAGAGTCTCTACACCAGCCGCAGCAATGTAGACGGCCAGGAAACTTTCACAATCATCACTCCACTCAGACAAACTCTGGAAGAATTGGGATCGGATAAGCCGGAACTCGTCCATCAAGTCACTCAAACACATTCACTGCAATCACTTACACAACTGCCACAGGAGATAAGAAATCTCTTCTTCACTTCGAAAGAATTATCCACTGAATTTCATCTGAATTTACAAAAACTATTCCAGTCGCATCTGACAGGTACTATCGACAAGAAAATAATTTTTGAAAATGGCCTGGATCTGGAGCAAACCAAAGAAATAATAATCTCATATTTGCGACAGGGCCTGCGCACCATACGCTTCTGTTCATTCGAGCCTCTACTGCCTATGATAGAGACAGAACCACACAGCTCGACAGATAATTTTCTCCTAAATACTTACAAGATGAAGAAAAGACAACATCAGCAGATACAGCCGCCTCTTTTCCAAATCAAAAAAACCGAAGAAATAATCATCCCACCTCTTAGACAACAAACACAAAATTAAATGCTGCAAATAGTTCAAGATATAGTACTGCTACTGATATTGTTCATCACGGTGTTGATGTTACTGACTTTTCTGACCAATCTGTTTTTCTCGCGAGTGCCGTATGTGCCGAGCGGAAGAGCCTCTCTCCGGAATTTATTTCAGAAATTTCCTTTTCGTAAGGGCGAACTGGTCTACGATCTGGGCTGCGGAGATGGCCGTTTCCTGATACAGGTTGAGAAGAAATTCGGTCTGCGTGGCATCGGATATGAAGTGGCTCCTCTGCCTTACCTGATCGCAGTACTATACCGTTTCTTCAGCAGATCGA
>CAIOIA010000036.1 GCA_903858295.1 uncultured Candidatus Peregrinibacteria bacterium
ATAGTTATAGAAATAACTCCTATCTATGCGACAAAAACTACTAATCAGTGTGCTGTTAGCTGGAACTCTGACTCTGAATTTGGTGGATATCGTGACTGCCAGCAAGTTTCAGGATGTACCTGCCGGTAACGAACATTCTGCAGCTATAGATTATCTGGTGGGGATAGGAGCACTTAGCGGCTATCCTGACGGGACTTTCAAACCACAAAACACCATAAACAGAGCTGAAGCGCTTAAGATAGTCTCTCTGACCAGGCTTAAACTGAGAGGAGAAGAGAGTGGACAACTGAAAAGTATTAATTTCCCGGATGTGAAAGTTTCCGACTGGTTCTATAGTTCTGTACAGAAGGCTTTTTCGATAGGCGTCGTCGAGGGATATACGGATGGAACTTTCAAACCCGCAAATGAGATTACTGCTGCGGAGAGTTTGAAAATTATCGAATTGTCTCTGGTGAAGAATTATGTAAATCCATTGGATGGAGGAGCCGTAGTGCAGAGCTTTACCGATGTGAAACTGAATGCCTGGTACGCCCCTTATCTGACTTATGCGAAGCAGAAGCAGTATATAGAAGCCAAAGGAGATGGCAGCTACGACCCCGAGAGGAAGATGTCACGCGCTGATTTTGCTGAGGCTGTTTATCGTGTGAGTTATAGTGAAGAGAATAAGCTGGAGAAATTCCCGATGAGTCTGAATTGGAATTACTGCAATAATTTCGGGCTGGGATATAAGGTGAAATACCCTAATGATTGGATTAAGATCTCTGCTGCGGATCAGATGATTTTCTGGAAGAAGGATAATGAGAATGGACAGGTAAGTTTCGCAAGAGTATTCCCCAACAGCGCAGTGGTGATAGTAGCTATTGACAAAAATCCACAGAAACTTGCTTTGGATAAATATCTGAATTTGATTGAATATGGAGCCGGTTCAAACAAAAATGTGATTACTCTGAATGGGCTTCCTTATGCCTCTGTATTCCTGGAGCAAAGCGGTCTGCAGGACAGCTATTTCCAGATGGCTAATGGTAACATTCTTATCATCTATGCGCAGACAGGAGATGGGTCTATAAGTGCACAGCTTAAGGAACAGATTCGTTATCTGATAGGCAGCGTGAGAGAATCATCAAGTAATGATGGTTCCGGTGCCAATTGTATCGGAGTGGCATCCCCTGTATCCGGAGCTGATGCAGCTGTCTCTTCAGTGGTTCCCGTCAGTGCAGAAGAACAGCTGATAGCCGACATACTGAAACTGGTACTGGTAAGCGGTAAATCCTCACAGGCGCTAAACACCGTGAATGATGAAATACTTATCAGCACAGATACCATAGGTATCGGTACAGGGCCGGTTGACTATTATTATTCTGCTAAGCTAGATTTGACCTTGAAAATCGACAGAGGTACGGAAACCATACTTGCCACCAAGAAAAGTAAAACTTCAGCTTTCTAATCGTAATATATGAATTATCCTAAAGTACTAGTTGTGGCTTTACTGGGAATGTTTCTGGTAGGATGCCAAGATACTGACAGACCAGGCAGCGCGACTTCTAATCCCGCTACATCTCCTGAAAATCAAATTGTGGATAGAGGAATTCCCAGCAGTAAAGGCCCAAGTGCGGCTCCAGGCGTGAAAGGACCTTCGTCCGCCCCTCCTGCAGCGCAGGCTGTCACTACCAATGAAAATATACGACTCACTTTACCACTGAAGAATCAGAAATAATCTGCATATATGGCCAGACATTCCAAGTGGAATAATATCAAGCATCATAAAGCCGCTGCCGATAAGAAGAGAGGCAAGGTTTTTACGAAGCATGCCAAGCTGATAGCGGTGACGGCGCGCGGGGGCGCAGACCCTGATCTGAATCCCCTGCTGAGGATGGCTATAGATAATGCGCGCGCCGTCCGCGTACCGAATGAGAATATAGAGAGAGCGATCAGGAAAGGAAGCGGCGAAGGCAAGGACGCTGCTGTGTTCGAAGAGATTGTCTATGAAGGGTTTGGGCCTGGAGGAGTGGCGCTACTTATAGAAGTACTGACTGACAACCGTAACAGGGCGTTCGGAAATCTGAAAACTACTATGGGCAAAAGAGGCGGTCGTGTAGCGGAGAATGGCGCCGTAGCCTGGATGTTCCAGAAAATTGGAGAAATTATTTTGAAAGTTCCAGCTGGTGGTGTCGAAGAACTGGAACTTGCGGCTATAGATCTAGGTGCTGATGATGTCGAGGTCGGAGAGGAAGAAAACCCAGGCGTGAGTTTGGTAAAAATCACATGCAGTCCCGAAAATCTAGGCCGTATGCGGCTGGAATTGTCATCGAAAGGTTATCAGATAGACAGCTCACAGATGACTTTCGTCGCTGGCAATAAAGTCACTCTCGAAGAAGGAAGTACTGAGATGGCAGAACTGGATAGACTTATAGAGTGCATCGAAGTAGACGACGATGTCTGCGAAGTTTATACGAATCTGGATGTATCTCCATAAATCTAATCGTTCAAAGGCTGGGGAGCCACTCCCAGAGAAAGCTGCGTTCGGGAGCTTAAATAAGCCAAGAAAAAATCACAAAAATGACTGTGGCCTGATTGTGCAGTGCTTTACTTCTGTTTGGG
>CAIOIA010000037.1 GCA_903858295.1 uncultured Candidatus Peregrinibacteria bacterium
ATACTTATCCCGCTGGCTGTGGTGGTCTATGTCGGCATGCTTCTTGTGACAGGGACACTGACGAAAAGCATGCTGAAATTGGTGCTGAAGAAACGCTCTGCCACTGAGTCTGTAAGCCATGAGATCAATTCCGCAGGCACAGGCGTGGAGACGAAGGACAGCGAGAATCCGGATAGGAAATAGGGGTTAGGGGCGTAGTCCTATCAAGACGCTAATCTTTGAAAGTAATTGTTGAAAAGTCTCTGTGGATAGTTTTTCTATATATCTTATGGGGCGAGCCTGCCAGTCTATTGTTTTGATTTGATCGGCAAGAATTACGCCTTTAGTTTTCTGGTACCTCATTAACTGTACCTCGAAAGGATAATTTTTTACTTGAGAGGTTATTGGACAGCAAATTAGTAATTCTACTTTTTGATTATATTGACTTGCAGAAATTACCACTGCCGGACGAAACCCGGCCTGTTCTTTCCCTAATTTCGGATTGAAATTAGTGGAGATAATATCGCCTTGCTGTGGGATGTATTTTTTCAGCATAGTTCCCTTCCAACAGGTTTATCAAAATCTACTAAGTTGTGTCGATTCGTCACAGTAACTCCCTCCAACAATTCATCTAAAGTTGGTTCACTTGTTTTCCTTATTACTATTTGCTGCCCATCCAAGTTTATTTCTAGAGGATGATCAGGGTTAATACTTAGCTCCTTCAGAAATGTGCCTGGGACACGAATCGCCCAGCTATTCCCCCATTTATTTAATTTAGAACGCATTAGCATAGATAATTGACGGTTACATTATACATTGTATATACGGCTAGAACAATGGTTTTCAACAATATAATTGTTACAGATTAAAATAACTTAAAATATTTCTAACATTAGCTTTGTGAATCAGCGTTCCCCCATCCAGCCAGCTACTGAATACTTTTTCTGAAAAGCTGCGTAAACTGGCAGTATATTACTCATTACGGCTAAATTTTGCCTTGCTTAAGTCAAAATTCTTAACGCCTCCATTTCGGATACTGCTCAGTTTACTACGCTGCTTCAGAAAAAGTATTCAGTAGCTGGCTGGACTGGCCGTGCTCTGTTGTGCTATGTTTGCGGCAAGTATTTGATAGATGTGAATTATGATATAAGTGGTTGTAAAAATTATTGATTTCTTGCCGAGAGGCCTGTATTCCTTACCCAATTTTTACAATGCAAACTAATTCATATTTACAGAAATTCGCTAAAGATAGACCACTTGGCCAGCTGAATGCCGGGGCGGTGGCTTTCTATGCTTCGCTAGACAATGTGGCCAGCGTAAGCCCACTTATTGCCGAGAATATTTTGAAGGAATTGGAAGATCAGCGCTCTCGACTGAAATTAATTGCTTCCGAGAATTATTGTTCCCTGGCCGTGCAGCAGGCGATGGGAAATCTACTGACAGATAAATATTCCGAAGGCGTGCCGGGCGCGAGATTTTATGCCGGCTGCGAAAATGTAGATGTCATCGAAGCTGAAGCGGCCAGGCTGGCATGCGAACTTTTCGGCGCGGATCATGCTTATATGCAGCCGCATTCCGGTGCGGACGCCAATATTGTGGCTTTCGTGGCCGTGCTGGCGGCGAGAGTGCATAGAGGGTTTATAGATAAGTATAATTCTGTGGTGGTGGCGGCCGCTGCTGCGACAGGAACTGCAGAGCGCAAAGAGGCTGGGACGGGAGAGCAAGTGGCTGGGGCTGCGGGGAAGGAAATTGTGAAAGATATACGCGGACTGAGTGAAGAAGACTGGCAGAAACTCCGACATGAAAGTCTTAATCAGCGCATGATGGCACTGGATATCGGATCTGGAGGGCATCTGACGCATGGATATAGGATGAATATTTCTGCGACTTTATTTGAAGCTCATCAGTATAGTGTGTCGAAAGAGACCGGCGTGCTGGATTATGCTGAGATCCGTCGAATGGCTCTGGAGGTCAAGCCTTTGCTGCTTCTCGCCGGATATTCCGCCTATCCACGCAAAATAAATTTCGCAGAGATGAGGCGCATAGCCGATGAAGTGGGAGCGGTGCTGATGGTGGATATGGCGCATTTCGCGGGGCTGGTGGCCGGGAAAGTATTTACCGGAGAATTTGATCCTATCGCATATGCGGATATAGTGACTTCTACTACGCATAAGACTCTACGGGGGCCGCGTGGGGGAATGGTGCTCTGCCGCAAATGGCTGGCAGAATTCGTGGACAAGGGGTGTCCATCTGTACTTGGCGGCCCCCTTCCGCATGTGATGGCGGCTAAGGCTGTGGCTTTTCAGGAAGCGCTTCGACCGGAATTCCGGGATTATGCGGCCCAAATAGTGAAGAATGCCCAGGCTCTTGCTGCGGCCTGCATGGAAGAGGGGATGAAAGTATTGACTAACGGGACAGACAATCATTTACTGCAGATTGATGTTTACTCTTCTTTCGGACTCACGGGTAGACAAGCCGAGGATGCTCTGCGTGAATGCGGGCTAACCATGAACAGGAACTCTCTGCCCTTCGATGTAAACGGTGTCTGGTACACCAGCGGTTTGCGCTTGGGCACGCCTGCTCTGACTACTCTTGGTATGAAAGAAGCTGAGATGAAACTCGTAGCGAGTATGATTAAGAGATCTCTGAGTGCGACTAAGCCTGGTGTCGGCAAGGACGGCGCCAAGAGTCTGGCGAAGTATGAACTTGACTCTTCTGCGCGCGACACTATTCGTGCCGAGGCGGCTGAATTACTGAAGAAATTCAGGCTTTATCCTGAGCTGGATTAAGGCTTTGCTGTAGCTGTGAAGCGTGGAGCAATACCCATTGAATAAGCGTGATTGTCGCTGAATCTTCTGTCTGTGGTTCGTCGAGTAAGCGCTTCAATTCTGGAATGCTGAACCATACGATTTTTTCCTGAGCATAATCAATTTGTTTTTCTAAATCCTGGTCTACGAAGACTACGCGAGTGACTGCCCTGCCCGTCAGACGGTTCATGTCGGCTCTCTGATGTCTGCTATAGAGAGAATCATTAATGCTTCGGAATACTGTTTTCTGCGTCGTGGAATTTGAACATCGTGGTGATACAAATACAGTCTGCCCGAAAGAGCCTGGTGGATTTCTGAGAGTGATAGCCGCTTCGATCTGGCCATTATGAATTCTGAGAGGCAAGATATTATCTCCAATTTCTTTATTGCATGCGTGCTTGTCATACTGATCAAATTCCTGAATCACCAAGGCCTGCATCCATTTCTGTCCATTACTCTGGTCGTCCGCATATACAAAAGCAATTTTAAAGAATTTTCCAAGCTTATGCTTGAAATACTCTACTGTGCGAGTCCACTCAGTATCACGCGGTAAATTCCTGGCGGCGGTATAGGTAATAGTAGATGCGAAAGAGAGAAGATTTTGAATTTTTTGATTATAAGTGGATTGATCAAATTCTTCTGCTGTATCTGTGGTGGCCATATCCTTCTGCGAATCTGAAAGCTCAGCAAGCTGGCGTACCTGTGTGACAATTGCTTGATGGGTCTCATCGATTTGTATATCAAGAGCCGCAGAAATAGCTGCTTGCTGATCCTCGGTAAGTGTAGAAATCACTGGGATAAGCGCAGCGCGCAGGGAGTCGAAAGAATGGTCGACCGCTGCTAATTGCTTTGATATGACAGTAGGCTTTGGTTTGCTCATTATTGTGGAATATTAGATGTGATTAAACCATTTTCTAAATCTTATGTCAAGCACTAATAAACAATACTAGACTATTAAATTGATTTTTTAGCAATCATAGGCAATAATCCCACTCTAGTTCATTGACAGATAGTTTTATCTTGTGTGAGAAAGGTCTGCCTTAAAGCAATCCTGGATGATAGTTGGTTTTCTCTAAGCCAATTGTCATCCGGGATTGCGCATCAAGGCGTGAACCTGGTGTCTGGATATGCCGAAGGCGAAAGCTGGAGGCAATGCGACTGAAAGGCCCTCGGGCTGATTAGGTCTTCGGAGACCGAAATGACGAATCTCAAGGGTAAGTGCAAGCAGTGGGCGATCGAGCTGATGTCGACGCTGGACATGGACGCGATGATCGCGGCCATCAAGGCGGGAGAGCCGCTGGATCTGGAGGGCTACAAGCTCACCAACCCCGGCCCCGGCCCCGACACCAAGTTGCGGTTCTACACCGTCGAGAACGGCGTCTACGGACAGCCCCTCGTCTACGCCGATCCGGAGCTGGCGATCGAGCTGCCGAAGGGCCTCACGTACGTCACCCCGCGCGGCGATGAGGTGAAGCCCACCGAGAAGCTCGCGGGCTTCATCATCACCGAGCTGGACGGCAGCGTCAGCTACCGGTACAGCCTCACGAACGCCACGAGCAAGGGGGGCGTCTCGTACGGCTTCGACCCCGACGACAACTCGTTCAAGGTCGACGGCAAGACCTACTGGGTCCACACGCTCTTTTCGAAGGACAAGAACCGCGTCATCAACTACGACGCCTTCTGCACCCCCGTGAAGACGACGCGCGTCTCGATGATCGAGCTGGCCGATCTGCGCTTCGGCGTGAAGACGGCCTGATCTCATCGGCGACGCAACGTGCGGAGTAATTCGCCGCACAAGATAGAACATCAATGACTGGCAATGTCCGCAATCTCGGAAGGGAGCGCGGGCTGACGGTGGACTTCGGGTTCACCAGTCCCCCGCGGCGCGCCTGCGCGCCGTGGGGGATTTTCAATTTTTGAATTTTTTATGTTCATTTAATGTCGGCCTGATATTTTCGGGATGCTTTGATTGGTCGGGAGCTCGTGGTATGATTAATTGGTAATACTAATTGATCACACTATGAGGAATCAAAGCAAAAATAGAATTTCAATTACAATTATGCCCCATTTAAATGAATTATTGGACGAGCATTCCACTCAAACAGGCTTGAGCAAAAGCAGTTTGATTGAAGAAGCTGTACTGCAGTACTTCAAGAAAAAATTATCTGAGGAAGCTGAAATAATAGCAAAGACAAAATTTGATGATCTTCCAACTGAAGATGAATGGCTCCTAATATCACCTCTATGGGACTAATAACAAAACAAGGAGATATATTCCTGAGCAACCTTGATCCTGTGAAGGGGCATGAACAGGCCGGATTAAGACCCGTTTTAATATTACAAAACGACGCTCTGAACGATCAACTGAATACCGTTATCGTAGCCCCAATTACCAGTAATATGTCGTTAAAAGGGTTTATGACTACATATTTTATTACAAGAAATTTCTCAGGTTTGGCTGCAGATAGTTTAGTTTTGCTTTTTCAAATCAGGACGTTGGACAAAACTAGACTGCTCAGGAAAATAGGACAAATTACCTCATTGGATTCAAAAAAAATCCTGAACAAGCTCTCCTTCGTTTTCTGAATTTGTCAAACTGGAAAATGCGGTGTGGTGAAATTCGTGGTATAATAGAGAAAATGTTCTTTCAAAAAGACAAAGTGTAGTCAACACAACAAATTGACGCTAACAATTATTATTATTTCGTAAAATGTATTATGGACGATCGCAGAAATGAAGGAGAAGGTAAGAAACTCGATATTCTGGACCAGTGGTTAAAGCAAACTTTAAACATAGGAAAAACACAGACAACGGGTACTCCGAACCCTCCTGAGAAGAAAGGCTTTTTAGGTATTGGCCAAAACAAACCTAACAATTCGCAGGCGGCTAGCGCTGTGCCCGTGAGATCAATACCGGCCTCCGCTCCTCAAACAGGAGCCGTCAAGCCTGGTCAGTCGATGGCAGTAAAACCCGCCTCTACGCCTGCTCAGACCACGCAGCCCGCACAAATGGCCGCAAAGAATCCACCGACTGCCAAGCCCGGTAAAACCGGCTTCGGAGGCGGTAAGTACAAAAATCATGGACCTGGAAATTCCGGAAATTTCAATCAGCGACACAAATTTCAGAGTGCCCTCCGAAGGGCTGAAGAAGCCAATGTGCCAGGACTGAAACATGATCCGACTGGCGTGCTCAGGATTATCCCTATCGGTGGTCTCGACGAAGTCGGGAAGAACACCATGATTCTGGAATATGAAGATTCGATATTTCTGATTGATCTCGGATTCCAATTCCCCGAAGCGGATATGCTTGGCGTGGATTACGTCATACCTGATATCAATTATCTGAAAGATAAGGTAAGCAAAATCAAAGGAATTGTGGTCACTCACGGCCATCTCGATCATATCGGAGGCATCGGATACCTGCTGAACAAGCTCGGAAATCCGCCTATATATGCGGGTAGACTGACTATGGGACTTATATCCAAACAATTGGAAGAGAAAGGCCTGCTTCAGACCGCTGATCTGAGAATTCTGAATTTCAGTGAGACGATAAGCTTCGGGAAGATGAAAGTTTCTTTCTTCCGTGTCACGCATTCCATACCGGATTCATGCGGGCTTTTCATCGAGACTCCAGCCGGATCTATCGTACACACCGGGGATTTCAAGATTGACTTGAGTCCGGCCGGCGCTCAATTACCGCCTGAGTTCTCGAAAATCGCTTCTTTCGGCGAGAAAAATATTACCGCCTTGATGAGTGATTCCACCAATGCAGCCAAGGCTGGCTACACCATGTCCGAGAAGAAAATCGGCCATACTTTGGAAGCTATTATCAAGGATGCTCCGGGGCGCGTGATCATCGCTTCATTTTCCTCACAGATAGGTAGAATTCAGCAAATCATAGATGCAGCCAACAAATTCGGACGC
>CAIOIA010000038.1 GCA_903858295.1 uncultured Candidatus Peregrinibacteria bacterium
AGACATTAAATCAGACAGTTGAGTCACGCAGGACGGAATTGGAGCAGCTCAGCCGGAAATTAGCACTGGAGAAATTCAACAAAAAAGTATTTGTGACCATTCTGATTATTCTTTTTCTACTTCAGCCACTCTGGCTGCTTTTCCCGCCAACTGTATAGTCGAAGGAGAGCGGGCAGGGGATCAAGGCACGACGACAGAATTTAATTTCAGATCTGTCACTTCTTTCAACTCAATTTTATATTCAGGTTTGTATAAACTCATTCTGGATATGATTCCACCAGCCTGATTCAGCGCTCCGTATAGAGCCTGACTATTTCCAATGGCTTCAAAAGTAAAAGGGGGACTCAGTATGTCTCCACCAAACAGAATTTGTCCATTCGGCATGGTGTCAAATCCGCTTCTATCGTCAGCCAGTCGCATGCCGTTGACGCTTATCGCCTCCGCCCCAGCCGAAAATAATTCATTAATCATATCAGTGAACCAGAGCGCTTCCAATTCACCACTGACATGCACGACTACCCCAGGTCCACTCGCTGGCTTCTGCCCTGACAAAATCTCATACTTATCTATTTCCTTCTTGATCGCGTCCAGGGCTTTGCCTTTGTCACTACTGGTGACAAGTTCCTTCTGTAATTCTGCAGCCTGATCGCTCAGATTCTGATTGCCCTGCTTCAGGATTTCAATTTCTTTAAATACATTTATGCGGCTCTCGCGATTATAATAGATATTCGCCTGGCTTACTGACTTGGATTGGAATGAGAAAAGTGAACCCATCAGTAGTCCAGTGCCAAGCATAAACGCCGCTCTTTTCAGAGTATTAATTGTCATTGGGCGTATTTAAGTAAATAATCACCGTCATAGGCTGGAAGCACCAGCTGGGAGGCTTTCTGTACCTGGAAATTCACAGATTTATTCTTAATCCTTTTATACAGATCAGGATAGGATTGCTGATCATTCAGACGGCTGACTATCAGAGCGGTATCTCCGACTACATTGATCTGGAATGGTGCGCTAAGTTTCACTTTATTTACCATAATTGTGCTACCTAGAGAGTTTATCGTGCTTGAGTTAAGTAGTCTAAGTCCGTTTATACTTATGCCATCTACCTTCGCAGTGCGTATCAGATTCACAAGATCACGCAAATCGGAAGCATGTATCAGATTGGCGTCACTATCGCCTTTGCCGGTGTCACCTTCAGCCAGACTTATCTGTATACCTTCGCCAGTAGTCCTATTCAGCCCCAGTCGTGATTTCAGTTTATCAAGTATGTCCAGATTGGAATTTTCCACAGTCAAAGCCAGCTTTTTGCGATTATCTTCTATCTGTTGTCTGAGATTGGTAATGTTAGTTTTCCAATTCTCTCTGTCCGCATCGAAGCTTCCTAGTAGACTCTGCTGCGCTTTCAGTTCATCGACCAGGAAGGAATTTGCAGCCACTGAGCTCTGGAATTGCGCCACTACCAAAAGACCTATCAAAATGCCGGCTACAATGAAGCTGACTATCAGCACATTTACGGATTTTAATTGATCTCTGAACTTCATGTTGATTTTTTCTTTTCACAATACTAGCGCAGAACCTAACTCTTGCCAAACTCTCTTACGAAATTCTTGAATAGATTTCCTCTTTCCTCGAAATTTCGGAATAAATTAAAGCTAGGCGAAGCGCAAGAAAGCAGGCATAGAGATTCGGACGGACTGAGCTTATAAGCCATTTCCACAGCTTCAGGCATATTGCCGGCCGTGTAAATTCCCGGCACATCTCCACCACCCACAGCACAATATTCTCGCACTGCTTTCTCTATCAATGCTCCGGTCACAGGAAATAGAACCAGATTCTTCACACCGGTCTCCACGATGCTCTTCGCAAGTCCTTCGTACTTATAGCCCCTATCCACCCCCCCGGCAATCATCGTACCTATCACCGCCTCTCCACCAAGCGCCTCCAGCGCTGCTTGAGTAGACTCGGGCGCAGTCGAGAAAGAATCATTATAAAATGTTACACCTTTATAGTTACCTACCAGCTCCAGCCTATGCTCAAGCCCCACGAAGGCACCTAGCGCCCCATTCACAACGCCCCACTCTATCCCGAGCTCTCGCGCCACCGCGCATCCGGCCAGCATATTTTCCAGATTGTGACGGCCTTTCAGATGAACTTCACTTGCGCTGATAATCGCCTTACCGTCGACCTCCAGACACCACTCATCATTCTGCTCAGACTTCGCCAGCCGTATAGCATCACCATCATTAAAGGGAATAAGTTGATCACTTCTCGTGGTGCCGAATCTCCGCACAATTTCTGCACGCAATTTCTCAGAAGCGAAATTATATATCACTTTGGAGAGCTCTCCCAGGTGGCTGATTAGATTCATTTTCGCCTGAAAATAAGGCTCTTCGCCCCCATGATAATCCATATGCTCCGGGAAGAAGCTTACCAGCACGGCCATCTCCGCTGCACTATTAAAATCTTCGAGTTGATAGCTGGAAATTTCGAAAACATAATATTTTTCTCGCTGCTCCTGCTCTGATAATTTCAGATCGGCCAACAGGAAATCCAGTGCCGGTTTGCCGATATTGCCTACCAGATCTACGGGGATATTACCTGCTTTCAACAACGCATAAATCAGACTTGAAGTCGTACTTTTGCCTTTCGAGCCTGTGACGGCTATCACTTTACCGAGCTTATTGGCGAAAAATATATTTGTAGCCGAGGTGAGCTTGGCGCCTCCAGCAATCGCTTTCTCGATCTCCGGAAATTGTCTGATCGATAGGCCTGGTGATTTGATTATCACATCATAATTGCTCCAATTCTTCAGATATTCCTGCCCGAGATGGAGCTCGAATCCATCCTGCAAAAATTTCTGTTCGTCGACTGTGTATTCTTCGAATGCTTTCTTATCAGCTGCAGCAAGCGCATTCCCAAGCCCCAGTGCCTTCAGAAATCTAGCGGTAGCGAAGCCTTCTCGCCCCATCCCCATGATCAGAATATTCTTGTCCTTCAATTCTTCAATTCGCATATTTCTCAATTATTTTTAGAAATTTATCGGGGATGAAGTGTCCTTCCTGCATGGCCAGCAGCCGCTCGCTCCGTTCCGACCAGTCGACAGTCATGAGCCCAGGCAACACCACATCCACGAAATGTCTGACAAGAGTATCTGCCTGCCACTCAGGTTTCTGACTGATTTTCCACATCGCCAGCTGACTTTCCTCGAAAGTCCCGACGCACTCGAAAGGCTTGATATCACGCACCCCCAGAGTTTCTTCCAGCAAGGCAAGCAACTCAGAATTGTCCAGTAAATCCTCCCCAAATATTTTCACCAAATCAGATTTCGGTACGAAGGCTGCGAGAATTATAAATACGAAAAGACACTTCGGACAATGACAGCACCATTTCACTGAGGATTTCTCTTTGACGATTTTGAAATTGGCATTACAGCTGGTGAAGATCGGCGCGTACCGCTCGAAATCCGCAAGTCCCGCGAAAATCCTGGCTATCTCAATCTCATAAAATCCTCTGAGCAAACTGAAGAATTCGATATCTTCACAGATGTATTTTTTCACATAATTTCGGAAATCACCCTCGAATTCCTCGCTTTTCGAATACTGATGATTTACATCCATTCCATGAAAAATCACTTGTCCGAAATTCGCGGATTTCTCCAGCGAAAGCACCAGATATTTATAATCATAAAGCACCGCCGCGACCCCCAGTAGAAACGATATATACGCGGTTATCGGCACATGCCCGTTCAGAGCGCCTGCGGCGTTCATCTCCACCAGTCGCGGCGCCAGTTCGCGCCCTACCACCAGTCTCGCGCCGCCTAGCACCTCTGACGTTTGCCTTATCGCCTCAGCATCTCGCAGACTGAAAGTCGTGAATTCTTCTCCGGCCATTTTCAGCAATTCCCCGGAAACTATAGAGTCTTTCCCGCCTCCGATAGGCAGCAGACATCTCTCCCGCAATTTCTTGTAAACAGCCACATCAGAGCCACTGAACAAACCATCTGTTCTAATTTCAGCTTCACATTCACAATTTTTCACTTTGCACTTTGCGCTTTGCGCTCCATTGCCGCACTCCACATCCAGCGCCTCACCATCCGCCACAGAAAACCTCACCCGCCCTCGAAAATCCAAATCATTCTGATAGAAAAACTCACCCAGCCCACGTTCATACAATTTCGTCCAGAAAGCCGCCTGTTCCTCACATAGCCGTATGTCTCCGGTCTCAATCCGAGCCGGACAGTAAGCCTTATAATAACTTATCCCGCCGACAAGCAGAAGTCCCTCTAGAGCCCTGTCGAGAAGCACCTTATCCACCGCCTCCCACTCCACAGCCGATATCGGAAACCACAATTTTTCACAAAACTTCTCCACCACCACTTCACTTCTCAGCATATCCAGACTACCAACCGAATCGTCCGTCCCGCTTTGCGCTTTGCGCTTTTCACTCTGCGCTACATCCTCCCCGCTTTGCGCTTCTTCCCCGTCCAAACTATAATTCAGCCTCACCTCGAGACGACCAGAATCCACATCATAGACACGCCCCACCCCCTCGAACCGAAAAGTCTTATACTTCCCGAGTAGTGCATCCAGCCCAGCCTTATTGTGAATTTTTTCCATCATGCCTGCGAAATTTACCATTTTTCCACCCTCTTGCCAAATCCAGTCAGCCGGCGTTAAATGAAACCATGTCGCACCACACACAAACACAAAAACAGCACCACTGGCTCTCCCGCAATGAGAAAATTCTAGTCCTCGTCTCGGCGCTTTTGCTGATTCTGACATTCTTCTTCGATCAGGCATTGCTTAGAAGAGGCGTCGGTCTGCGCTTCTCCTGGCTTGATGGACTTATGCTTTTTCTCACGGATTTCGGTATGATTTATTTCGCGGTGGTGCTGATTGTCAGTTTTTTGCTGCAGCGTAGATACCGCTGGCTGGCCATCGCTTTCATCAGCCTGGCTCTCAGCTTCGAGATAAGTTACTTGCTCAAATTGATTTTTCAGGTTCCACGGCCCTACTTCAATCTGGAACTGGCGACAATTCCTCTGACTCAGGCTTCCGGATACTCTTTCCCCAGTCTGCATGCTGCTATATGCTTCGGTGCTATTCCATTCATTCTTCAGATTTATAGTGGCTGGAAGCGTTGGCTTGCCGTCACTATTGCCGTAATTATCGCATACAGTCGGGCATATCTCGGCGTCCACTATTTCTCTGATATCATAGCGGGAAGCATGATCGGATATCTTTTCTCACGCGCGATGATTTATCTCGAAGCCAGATACAATCTAATTGTCTGGTTCCTCGGACATGTGAAGAGCAAGCTGGAATTACGCAGGCAGATCGCCCATCTGCTTATCGGCATGTCCATAGTTTTCCTGATGGAATTGAAGCTTATGACTCCGAATATATTGATTTTCACATTATTATTGGGTGCAATTATTTCCATTATTTACCGCTATCGGCCTATACCTCTGATACATGAGATATTGGTAGCGCTGGAGAGACCGAAAGACATCGCGAGCTTCCCGGGGCGCGGACCTTTCTTCCTGATACTCGGGTCACTTATGGCTATGCTGCTTTTCCCGGCCGATATAGCGAAAGGTGCCATCACAGTGCTGGCGGTCGGAGATTCTATTTCGCATATTGTCGGCAGATATTTCGGCAAGACCAGAGTCCCATTTAGCAAAGATAAGATGCTGGAGGGCACGGTAGTGGCCATAGTGCTATCCACTTTTACAGCATTACTTTTCGTGGATTTCACGAAGGCCTTCCTCGCATCACTTATCACTATCACTTGTGAGTCCATCTACCCGGAGAAGGCAGCGCGATATCTCGATGACAATCTGATAATCCCGATCGTGGCGGGCACCATCATGCTGATACTTTCATAAAATTTAGCAGTTATCATGACACGGGCATCAATATTCATTGAATATCTGCTGCCACATAGTATAATCTGCGCTTAGACTTATCGTGAAAATATGAAAATACTTGTGATTGGGGATATCTTCGCGCGACCCGGGCGAATGGCTGTAAAGGAAGTCCTGCCTGCGCTTAGAACTCAGATGGAGATAGATCTGGTGATAGCAAATGCAGAAAACTGTCATCACGGCAAAGGAGTCTCCAGCGCGAAAATCGCTGAGCTGAGAGGATATGGCGTGGATTTCTTCACTTCCGGAAATCATATCTGGAAAGTCACTGAAATATATGAACATATGAATCAGGCTGACTATCCGCTGATACGACCCGCCAATTATGTAGATGGCGTCCCGGGGCGTGGGTATTCGGTAATCGAGGTGCCGCCTGCTGGGGGTAATGGCGAGAGTCACGGGAGTGCCCAGAGCAGGAAAGTACTGATAATCAATCTGAGTGGGCGCGTCTATATGCCGGGACATTACTCGGATCCATTTCGGACGGCCGAGGCGGTGATAGAGCGCGTGAAGGGGGAGGGGCTGGAGCTGGGGCGCGGGCTTGCGGCCGTGGTGGTGGATATCCATGCCGAGGCCAGCGCGGAGAAAATGGCTCTGGGGCATTTCCTCGACGGGAGGGCCAGTCTGGTATATGGGACTCATACGCATGTGCCTACCGCGGACGAGCAGATTCTGGGCGGAGGGACGGCCTATCAGAGCGATGTCGGCATGAGTGGTGTGGTGAATTCCATAATTGGAGTGGATAAGAAAGAGATTATTGAAAATTTCCTTACCCAGATGCCGGTGAAACACCAAGTGGCCGAAGGACCTGCGGTTTTCAACGCTTTGCTTGTAGAGATTTCTGATGATACAGGCTTGGCCAGCCGAGTAGAAAGAATTCAAAAATATCTGAAATAATGTATAATCGGCAAGTGACGCGTGAAGATAAGGCAAATATTTATAAGCTCTAAGAATCAATTTATTCATGAAGAAAAGTACAAGAATTGCGAGCTATATAGCGATTTTCGGAGTGGTGTTCTGCGCCGGTCTGCTGATAGGAAATACTATGCCGACCAGAAGTCTGAGCGTCGTGAATGGCTATAATCCCGTGGCTACTGGCGGCACTGTCCAGGAGGGTGGAAATCTCGATCTGAGCACATTCTGGCAGGTGAGAAATCTGCTGAAAGACAAATATATTCACACAGAGAGTCTGAAAGATCAGGAAATGGTCTGGGGTGCGACGCGTGGAATGGTGGCGGCACTTGGCGACAAATTCACGGAGTATATGGATCCGACAGAGACCAAGGATTTCAATGATTCGCTGAATGATCAGCTGGAAGGCATAGGCGCAGAACTCACCGTGAGAGACGGCGCACTAGTGGTGGTGTCTACAATCAAAAATTCTCCGGCACAGAAAGCCGGGCTTCTCCCCGATGATATAGTTTACAAAATTGATACCAAGGAGACAGGTGACATGACTCTCTACGATGCCATCAAAAAAATCCGTGGCGCGAAGGACACAGCTGTCACTCTGACTTTGCTTAGAAAAGCTAAAGACAAGCCCTTCGATGTGAAGATCATCCGCGATGCCATCACAGTCGCCAGCGTGACATATGAAGAAGTCGTGAAAGGCATTTGGCATCTCTCTGTAAATCAATTTAGCGATGGCACCAAGATAGAATTCAACAAAGCTATAAATGAAATCAAACTGAAGAATCCCAAAGGCATAATTCTGGATTTACGCTGGGATGGAGGAGGATATCTGAATGGAGCCGTGGATGTATTATCGGCTTTCTTCAAGGGCGACACACACGTGGTCTCCATAGAATACAAAGATAAGCAGTCCAATGAGAAACTGAAGACGGACGGAAGTGCGGCGTTCCCTGATTTACCGCTTGTAGTATTGGTAAACAAAGGCTCTGCATCAGCGTCGGAAATCGTAGCCGCTGCTATCCAGGATCTGAAACGCGGCGTAATTATGGGATCTGTCTCATACGGCAAAGGCACTGTGCAGGAAGTCGACCCTCTTCCGGATGGCTCCAGTCTGCGCTATACCATAGCCAAATGGAATGCTCCCACAGGCAGAAATATAAACGGCATAGGCATCACACCGGACATTATAGTCGAGCCAAAAGAGGAAGATGTAGACAAGAAATTCGACAGGCAATTAGATGAAGCGGAGAAATATCT
>CAIOIA010000039.1 GCA_903858295.1 uncultured Candidatus Peregrinibacteria bacterium
AGCCATGATCCGCGAGGTTTGCTGCCTGTGTGTTCAGGGCATCATGAATTAGCTCACGCGGATGAAGCGGATTATAGGCGGTATAAATATCGGTGAATCGCTGTTTGAGTGATATGCATACAAGCAGTTCAAAGTCTGGGAAGCTTTCTCTGAGAGTAGCTTCCCAGGCTTTGAAAGTTTAGATGAAGCCAGTTTACGCAGCTTTTCAGAAAAAGTACTCAGTAGCTGGCTGGAATGGGGGTGCTTTTCTCTTTTTACCCTTCCGGGAAAGACGGTTTTTTGGTATAATGGTGAGATAAATAAGTAATCTTGCCCGCTGTGACCAAAAACAAAAATAATTCGGCGCATGTGGTGGACGGTAAGTCTCCGGAAGCTCTGGCGAAAATGTCGGTGGTGAATGCTGATAAATTCGGTGCGATGGCTTCTGTGCGTGCTCGGCACGGCTTCACTCTCCCTGAAGTCATCGTGGCTTTCAGTGTGCTCGTGATGGTTATCACTGCTGCGACTCAGATTCTCGTCACCGTGCTGCGCGTAAATGCTGACAATGTCAATAGCCTTGTGGCCTATGGTCTCGCTCAGGAAGGGCTTGAGGCTGTGCGTTTCGTGCGGGATTCCGATGCTGTACTTGGACTTGGGTTTGATGGCACTAAGAAGAGTAAATCCGATGAATCGGTCTGGGGTGAGAAATTATACGATGTGATGTCCGGAGCGAAGTTTTTTACTTTGCAGGTGAAGAGTCGTGATGAATTGCAGGGTGCGAATTGCAAGGATGCGAAGAATTTCGGGGCTGAGTGTTTGCCGATACAGTTGAAGAAATTGGAGGGGGCGGAGAGTTTGACGACGGCTGTAGAAACTGAGAATCTGATAAAGAAATCACCCGGTCTGGCCACCGATACTCTTGTTTACAAAAAGATTTCTCCTGTTCAGGATGGCGAGCAAGTACCACCTGTAAATTCTGGATTGGGGTATGTGCAGAATGCAGAAGCCAGCGACCCGACTTTCACTCCGACCCAATTCCATCGTTTCATACGTATAGAACCTCTGAACAGTCAGGCGGATGGTGGCGCGAAATTCAACGGATTGCCTCTCATCAGTCAGCTTCTACCGGCAAACAAACTCCGCGTCTCCTCCGTAGTCAGCTGGGACGCAGACGGTGTACCGAGACAGGTGGTCCTGACAAGCGAATTAACCAATTGGTCAAAATGAAATATTTCTTGATAAAATCCGGCCAATGGGTGAGCGACAAGATTCAGATGCTCTTGAGGAATTTTCGTATGAGTGCGGAAAACGCTGTAAGTAAAAAGTCCGCCGGCTTCACCCTGATCGAGCTTATGATAGCTATCGTGATTTTCGTGTCTTTCCTGATCCTGGTCAGTAATTCCTTTATCGGAATCATACGTGCGCAGGTGGCGGCCAATGAGGTGAGACAGATGTACGGCGAATTGCGCGGCTTCGTGGATTTCGTAAACGGAGAGATGCGTGAAGGGCGGGTGGATTATTTCTGCTATCGACAGGATTTGATTCAGAATTTGGATTTCAATCAGGCCTCTTTGGTCAGATGCGCGGATGGAGCCACTCTCACCATCGATGCAGGAAACAATTTGAGAACTATTTCGAAAGATGGGCTTATGAGTTCCGTGATCAGATTTGTGCCTGGTGGGTCGGTAAATTCCGGCACTGTGCAGGTACAGAAATTCCGTAATAGCGATGGAGTTTGGGCTCCGGAGAGCGGTTATGAAGGTTTCAAAGAATTTGCTTTCGGCAATCTCGATATCAGGAATCTGCGTTTCGACATATATCCGCAGGCAGATCCCGCCGCTGACACCGCTGATCTCTCCACTCAACTTCAGCCGATGGTTGAGATGAGTATGGCTGTGGCGAGCACTAATCCGTCCGTGAATTTTGATTTGCAATTTCAAACAATGATTACTTCCAGAGCCAAATGAGAAAACTGAATTCACAATTCGGATGGCAGGAAGGCTCAGCGCGGGCTGCGATCTGGCGTGTCCGTGATAGTTTTTCATGGCTTCTGGAGAGAGGTGCGCGTGATGCCTCGGCTGCGCGCAGAGGGAAGGGCGTGAAGTCCGGCTCGGCGCTTCTTATCACTTTGCTTATGCTTGGCGTGCTTATGACTCTTGTGCTCGGTATCAGTACTCTTGTGATTCGTGAGATAGGTGTTACGCAATCCATAGTGGATGCGAATAAGGCTTATTACTCAGCTGAAGCGGGTGTGGAGAATGCTTTGCTTGACCTGTCTCAGCATAAGCCCGGGTATGAGCCGAAGGATGGGTCTGTGAAATTCCCGGCGGATAAGGATGCCTACGATGCGAATTTCTCTTATGAATATGACATCTCGAATCAGAGTGATACAGTGCCTGGATTCTCGGATACCAAACCAATATTCGTGGAGCCGAGTGTGGTAGATGGCGGCAGCGATGGGCAGGTGGTGGACTGTAAACTCTCAGATGCGAAGAGTCCCTTCGCTCTGGCGTACACGAAAGAGGATCTCTATACGAATTGCGTGCGTGCAACTTTCCGCAAATTGCCGTTGAATCAGACTGATATCGTGCCGCTTTTCAGTGATGATGGTGCTGACTCTACTCGCGAAGTGGATGATTTCCTTGTGGAATATTATCTGAATATCCGTAATGGCAGCGGTCTCTGGGGTGAATTCACCGGTCTGCCGCTCAATCAATTCGATGTGCTGCGCTGGAAAATCTATGGTCAGCCGAAGACGGATAATGGCGTGCAGCGGACGGAATCGATTGCTGATTTCTATCCCGGTGTGGAGAATAATGGGCCGAATAGTCCTGTGTGTATAGGGACTTACTCTGCGGGTGGAGTGAAAGATGGATGTCTTTTCCCGAGTCTGAGTAAAGCTCCGCCTGGGGTGCTGAAGCCTGGAGTGGAGCTCAACGACGTCACTCTCTGGTCTGCCGCGCGTGAATGTTATCAGACTGATGCGGGTGTGGCTGTGACCGGCGGTGCGCTGATCAAGGGCACTACGAGAGGAGATCTGACCGGCTGCTCCATGAGAGATTTCATAGATAATCACAAAGAAAATTATCTGATTCTGACCAATATGGTGAATCCGAATATCGTGGGTATCTCGAACACGCATGATCCGTCGCAGCTGGCGCGTGCGGATATTTATTATCGAGTGGTGGCGCGTAAGGATGTGGTGGGTGAGAGCGCGGCTCCGAAGCTGGTGAAGGATTTCGCGACCATAAGTGCGCAGGGATATGCGGCGGCTGGGCATGTGGTGAAAAGTCTGGAAGTGCAGTATAAGGCGCCGGGATTTCTGCCGGTATTTAATTTCTCTCTTTATAAAACTTTACAAGAAAAATCAAAATAATAATCTATATGGCTGAAATATTAAACAATCAGGGTGGAGCGAGTGGCGGTAGCGGTATGCCGAGAGCTACTTTCCCAGAGAGGCTGGATAAGTTTTCTATTGAACAGAATGATTGGAAGCGGCTGAATGTCACAGGGAAGATATCTCCGGATATTGAGGCGACGCTTGAAGCTTTGCGTGTTGATGTGACGGCGAAGAGTGAGGGCGTGAGTCCGTCGCGAATCGAGAATTTGCCTGCCAATGTGAGAACGTCTGTGAAAAATTATTCTGTTACTGGTAATTTCGAGCAGATTTGGCGGGATATGATAGCTAAGGGTGCTGATACGGTGAAGGTGGTGGACGGCGTGTTCGGGTTTTACAGTAATGGAGTGAAATTACACGAAAATAATAAGCCGTTGCGTATTCCTGCGATGCCGCTGGAGTTGCAAATGATACAAGAGGAGAGGCAGTCAAGTGCACCGATGCAGAATAGTAGGTTGGCAAGGCAGATGCTTATGGCTGAGCTGAGAGTCGGTCGTGCTGGGACAGTCGATGCCGGCGTGGATCAATCTGTAGATGAATATGCGGTTGGTCGCGGTCAAGGTGCGCAGGCCGGGCAGATGGATAGTGGTGTAATTTAAGAAAAATATAATTTCGCTTTATGAGAAATACTGAATTGAAAAATTGGGCATACCGGGCTGGTCTGGCTGTGGATGCGGTGGCTGAGAGGAGGCTGGTGTGGGAGGTGGAGACTGCTTCAATTCCTCCAGAAACTGTTGTCGATGCTGCCGATAGGAAGCTTGATAAACAGGAAACAAGTAAGCCTGTATTGGAAGCTTTAACTGACCGATTGAAGACTTTGACTTTGAATAATGGTGAGAAGATTGACATTCGTCCGATGCAAGGAAGGGAAATTACAGCTCTTGAATTTAGGACAGCTTTGGTGAATGCTGTTGGAGAAGATAAATCAACATTTAATAATGATTTGAAAGTTAGGAATGCTGATCAGTATCTGCTTAATGGTTTACTGGAGTATATCGGTAGTGCGGATAAGAAACCTAGTCAGACCGATACTAATGAATTGACTGGTTTGACGGCTTGGTTACAAAAGAATTCAATTACGAGTTTCTCTATCAAAGATGGTTTTTGGGAGTTTTATAAAGCTGATAAGAGTCAGGTTTCTGCTGAATATGCATTGGATGAAAAAGGTGAATCTGTTCTACCTGCGACCGCTGCTCCGGAGGCAAAGGCTGCGCCTGCTAAAGATGCTTCGGCGAAACCCCCTGCCAAATCTCCGGGTTCAGCTAAACCTAGTGAAACCCTGCTAGGTACTCCAGAAAAAAAGAATTCATTAGCTAAAATCGCCATCGGCAAGGATGTGGCAGTGAAGAAGACGGCTGAAGCTGTGGAAAAAGCAAAAAAAGAAACAGCGCGACTGGAAGTGAAGACTTTGGAGAATGTGTCTGCATCGACTCCTGTTGATTTAACGTCTTACAAGTCTTTCCAAGATGTCCTGAATATGCTTGCGTTAAGTCTACCCAGGATTAATGGTGATGATTTCCCGATTAAGGCTGCAGAGATGAAAGTGACATTACTGAAATATATTGAAGTTATGCCTGGAAAGACTCACGATGAGAGATTTACTAATTTCCTTGGAGAATTGTTTAAGAAGAATCCGCCTTTGAATCAGATCACGGTGAAAGATGGGAAAATCGTTTTCCAGAACAAGGATAATCCGGGTGGTACGGCCACTCCCAATCCTCTCGGTCTTACCAGGATAAATACTGATGATCCAAGCAAATCTTCTCAGCGAGTTATCTATGTCCATGAGAAGCTGCAGGTGGCGGAAGATGAGAAGATAGCTGCTGAGAAAGCTGCGAAAGAAAGGGAGAAGACGGCCAAAATTGAAGGACAAAAAGATAAACGCACTGAATTTACTGGCACCGAGACACAAGTACAAGCCCTCCTGAAACCACCAGGATCTGGGGAATTCGTCCCTACGGTTGACGCCAGATATCTACCTGCGTTTCAGCAAATATTGGCGTTTAATCCGCAGGCGAATAAGCCAGTGACATTCAATATCCCGTTCTTCGATGAAGGGAATGTTTGTAATTTCTATAGAGATGCTAATGGGGCCTTCATACTCAGATATGGGAAAGGTGAGAAGGCGTATGCCATCTTTACTCCGGAGGCCGGATCGAAGACTCCTTGGGAGGATGCGAAGAAGTATTATGCGCAGTATCTGAATAGCGGAACCATGCTGCAGGATATACAGAGATTCAATGTAAAGGACAGGGAAACTCTGAGCAAGAAATTCTTGATTCCTATCGATAATGGACCGCATGATGTGGATAGCAATACCGTGGAATACGAGCTCGGGTGGAAGACCGGCCTACGGAAAGATCCGCATATCTTCGTGGAAGTTTTGCCACATGGTTCGATTCGGGTGGAGGTCAGGAAGGCGGGTATCGGGGTGGATGATAGTAAGGACGCGAATAATGATCAGTATACTTTTGTCGCTGGTGGATTTCAGGACATGGCGAGAATATTGCACTCACTGGAGAAATGGCATGATAATTCTGAGAATGATACGCCTGCTGAGAGGTCAGCTGAACAAGTGAGAAGGTATTTTTCTCAGGGTGTCGGTTTTGAGGCGAATGGCGAGAGAAAGGCTGCAGGCTTGATTGGGCAAATACCTGCTGAATGTAAGCCGGGGAAATTGCTCCGTGTGGATTCTCTGCCGGCTGATGTGCCTAGAAATCCTGTGTCTGGTTACAATTTCCATTTTGATTGGATGGAGAAACAGACGCCCCCTATGTCTGTGCAGATGGTGAAGGCTGGTAATGAGTTTGAAGTGAAGATGTCGCCAAGTGGTATGTCTCTTGGGCGGGTGAGCGGTAAGATGCCTGATGGATTTCAGGAGGCGATGAGGCTTGTGGCCGGGCAGAGGGAGATAATTATGACTGAGGGTGGTCTGGAGAAAGCGAAGGAGAGGGTGCAGGGGTGGATAGATAATTGTAAT
>CAIOIA010000040.1 GCA_903858295.1 uncultured Candidatus Peregrinibacteria bacterium
ATCACATACGCCATAGCCGGCATCATCATCTCCAGCCTCTCTTATGCCATAGTGGCAATTATAGCTTCGCTAAACATCACCTCCTCATGAAGAGAAACACACTTCACAAATCAATTTTCACTCTACTACTAGGCATAACAGTGCTCAGTTGCGCTATGCCTCTAGTAGCACTTGCAGGACCTACAGACGCACCTGCCACGCCACCAGCAGCCGCAGGCACTCCACCGGGCTCACCAACCACCTCAGCCGGCGACACAGGAGTCGCCAACCCCACAGAAGATCAATTATTTTATCAATTCAATTATCAGAAACAGGCAGATGGCAAAGACATCACCAGCCAGACCAAAATCGGCGCTGTGAACGCCCTGCCGAAAGACACATGGCAGCAGACGCTCAGCAATCTGGTGAAGACTCTCCTGAACATCAGCGGCTCACTCACTCTGGTCGCGCTGACAGTCGGAGGCGTATTTATGATTATCGCGCACGGCAGCACTGATCTGCTCGGCAAAGGCAAGAAAATCCTGGTCTACTCCATAGCCGGTCTCATCATCATCGCCGTGTCCTACGCCATAGTAGTCGGCGTATCCGAATTACAATTCTTCACTCCGGGCAGCTCAGGATCTCCGGCGAGTGGAGCGGGAGCTACAGGCGCAGCGGCTCCGGCGGCAAACCAGACAACACCAAAGGGTGCACAAGGAGGCGCAGTGGGAGCAGCACCATAGTCATAATAAACAATGAAAAAATTACTCCTCATCATACTCACACTCATCAACTTGGCTCAGATGCCGATAGTACTCGCAGCTCCGATCTCACACGGAAATCTGGTGGCTATAGTGAAGCTGGACAACAGTATGAAACCATCCAATTCTCCGGGAATAGTTTTCGGAGAATCACAAATCAGTAAAGTCGGTGAAGAAGGCGCCTTCGGGAATTACTTATTACAAATGCTTGCAGGAGGACTGATAACCCTAGCCGCCCCGGTCGCCATCATCATCATCGCCATATCAGGACTGTTAGCTGTCGTATCTTCCGGCACACCAGGCCTCATAGAGAAAGCCAAGAAGTCGCTAACATATGCGATAATCGGGCTTATAATAATTATCTTCTCATGGGTAGTGATCAGAGCCGTCATCAGCCTGGCTATAAGTACAAATCAAAACCAGCCAGCCGCCACCACACAGGGCGGACAAACACAAACACCAGCAGGTACAAATGGAGCGAAAGACGGAATTTCAAAGGAAGCTGCAGCCCCACCTACTCCAGCCCCAGCCGCCGCACCAAAATAATATTCACCTATAGCATTTCCGATACACCACCACGCGCAACTCACCCCTCCACCCGCGGAAACATCACCGCCAATTCCCCGAGCTTAGTCCCCTCCTTCAGCACCCCATAGACACGCGCGTCACTCCACACGAACCCATTCACCGCGAATCCCTCCTGGAACACTCCAAGCACTTTCGCGGCACTATCCGGTATAAACGGAAGTAACATCACGCCCAGCACTCGCACCAATTCCAGCAAATTATAAATCACCTCCGCCAGTCGAGCAGTATCAGTCTTCGCGAGCGCCCACGGCTTGGTATCTTCCACATATTTATTGGCGGCATACCCCAGCGCGACCACGAATTCCAGAGCTTTCTTCAAGTCATATTCCCGCACACTGCTATCATAATCCGCCCACACCGCAGCCACTTTCGCCGCGAACCCATCATCGACACCTCTAGCCGGCACCGCTCCACCGAAATATTTCCCGGCCATAGCCAGCACTCTGCTCACCAGATTTCCAAATGTATTTGCGAGTTCATCCTTATAGACTATATCAAATCTCGCCTGACTGAAATCCCCATCTCCCAGAGTCGGTATCTCGCGCAGCAGGAAATACCTCAGAGCATCACGCCCGTATTTCTCTATATATTCGAATGGATCTTTCACATTTCCCAGAGATTTACTCATCTTCACCCCATCAGAAGTGATAAATCCATGCACCATAATCGCCTTAGGCAGAGCAAATCCGGCACTCAGCAGCATACCTATCCAGTACACCGCGTGAAAACGCAGTATATCTTTCCCTATCACCTGCACATCAGCCGGCCAAAATTTCTCGCGATCAATCACGGAGAGATAATTAGTCAGAGCATCGCACCAGACATACATCAGTTGATCCTCATCTCCCGGCACAGGTATGCCCCATTTCACTTGCTCTTTCGGACGCGAGAAGCTCACATCATTCAGCCCTTCTTCCATGAAGCTCAGTATCTCATTTCGGCGAGCTATCGGCCATATCGCCACTTCACCGGAAGTGATTTTCTCACGAATCTGGTCAGCATATCTGGAAAGTCGGAAGAAATAATTGGCTTCCTTCACAGCCACGGGAGCCTTCAGATGTATAGGGCATTTGCCTTCAGATAATTCTTTTTCCAGATAATATCTCTCACATCCGACGCAGTACAGCCCTTCATAATCAGCTTTGTAGATATCGCCCGCCGCCACGAGTTTCTTCCACATCTCGAGTACATACGCTACATGTCTATCTTCAGTAGTCCGCACGAAATCATCGTGACTGACTCCCATCGCAGATGCGAGATCTCTGAAGAGAGCGGAATTTTTATCAGCCAATTCTATAGGAGCGAGATGCGCGGCTTCAGCCACCTGAGCTATCTTCAAACCATGCTCGTCAGTACCGGTGAGAAAATAAGTCTCCGCACCGCAGAGCCGCTGATACCTGGCCAGTACATCCGCCTGCAGGAGTTCCATAGCGTAGCCCACATGCGGCCCCGCGTTCACATAAGCTATCGAAGTGGTAATATAATATTTCCCGGCGCTAGTACTGGACATGATAAAGAAGCTAAAAGATTACTGCCAAAATTTAGACAGAAAGCAGGGGGAAAGTCAATGATGCGGGAGGGAGTGTGATTTGGACATATCATAATTTCGTCGACGAAAGTGGGCATGACGCAGATGGCTTACAGTGGCCATTATCACAAGGCTACTCTGCTATAGTTTGACAGGTGAGTACAAGCCGGAAACAGCGACTTTTCAGCTTGTGTATGCTACATTTCTAGCATTCAATAACTAGAAAATTATGAGAAAAACAATTAAAAAATCAGAATGCAGTGAAATTGGAATTATTGAGACAGTCTACGAAACATCTAAGTCAAAAATTCAGCATAAATTGACCGACCCTGAACTCTACGCCCTCTGTAAGAAATGGGGGGCTGAAGCGCTGGAAGCTCGACGCAAGTTTATCGGCTTGTTGCCTGAGGTGAATGTGCGTAGGCTTTATGAACGTCGTGGGTATAGTTCGATTTATCATTTCGCTGCTGTGCTTGTTGGAGTTAGAGAGCAATTGGTAAATGAAGTTTTGCGCTTGGAGAAAAGGTTTGAAGAAATGCCGCAATTGCATACAGCACTTGTGAATGGAGAAATAGGACTGAGTAAATTGGCAAGAGTTGCAAGTATAGTAGAGGTCAGAAATGAAGGAGAAATTTGCGAGAAGATCAAGACACTGTCCAGACGTGCCGTGGATGTATTGGTGAAAGAAATGAAAGTAGAAACGCCGAAAAACGAAGATGGCTTATTTGAGAGAGAAAACGGAGCAAAAAGTTTGGCCGGACAGAACCATGATTATGAAATCTTGAGCGCGCTGTCTCCGGAAGTGAAAGCGAAATTGAAAGAATTTATTGATAAAGAAATTGATGTTAATTCGATATTCCTCGAGGCGCTGGAAGCAAGGGAGAAAAAAATTGCAGAAAAGAAAGCGGAGATCCACGGAGAAAATAGCCAAGTGCAGGCCAGGTCTCGTCATATACCAGTGAAAATCAAGAAAGTTCTACAATTAGAATTTGGCAGCAAATGCTCATATCCTGGCTGTCGGAATCGCGCAGAGCAAATCCATCACGAGAAACCATTTGCATATTATGGAGAACACGACCCGAATGCG
>CAIOIA010000041.1 GCA_903858295.1 uncultured Candidatus Peregrinibacteria bacterium
ATCATGATCGGGACCAGTCTCAGACAAGAATGAGTATTCCGGAGTAATACCCAGCAATTCCTGGGCGATTTCCTGAAAGCGTGACTTGGCATCTATGTGAGAGCCTTGCTCCAGGATAAGATCGAGGCGCTTCAGGATAAATTTCTCAATAAACTTATGAGCAGGCTGATACCCCTGATCCAGATATATGCCTCCAATTAGTGCCTCCAGAGTGTTCGCTAAAATATAGTTTTTCCTTCGTCCACCTGAGCGCTCTTCTCCCCTGCTCAAATATAGGAACAATCCCAAGTCCAGTTGGCTGGAGATTTCAGCCAGATGCTTACCTTTGACCAATGCAGATCGCCAGTTGGTAAGGACTCCTTCCTCCTCCATCGGATATTTCTTGTATAAATAATCAGTGACTACCAGCTCCAGCACCGCATCGCCGAGAAATTCCAATCTTTCATTGTGTTCCGCTTTCAGATCACGATGCTCATTTAGATAGGATTTGTGTACGAAAGCCAGATCAAGAAGATTTATGTCCTTGAACTCAACACCTATACTGTCCTGTAACTTCTGATATCTGGCAGAAAGCATTTATGATTTCTTATATTTATTCATAATTGTACTTAGCACTCCATTGATGAATTTACCACTGTTCAGATCGCCAAATACCTTAACTATCTCTATTGCTTCGTTTATGGCTACAACCGGAGGGACATCATCTGAAAACATTATCTCATATGTCCCCATTTGCAAAATAACCCTATCTATAAGGGCTATTCTGTCATAAGGCCACTCAGGGGCCTCTTCTGTAATTATTTTCTGGATTTGTTTCTGATGTTTGATAATTCCATCCAGTAGTGACTGAGCGAAGGATATGTCAGTCAATTTATCACCAAACTCAGCTGTATTTGACTTAAGATCAGGCGGCACCTGTTGATTACGAAATTCGTAACTAAATAGGGTTTGCATTACAGCGATTCGGGCTAAGTGCCTGTAACTAGCCATGGTTCCAGAGTAAATTGTTAAATATCGATAAATTATACAGTAAAGCCAGGGAAATTTCCATGCGGAAAATTAGGCTTTTACTTTCTTCACAAGAGTCTTCTTAGTCTTCTCTCGAAGCTTCAAGTTGCCCTTGATCTCAAGATTTTTCATCTTGGTGACTATTCCCATCAACTTCACTCTAGTAAGTGACATAAACGTACTATGTCGCGACTTGGAGCGACTTTTGGTCATCTTATACTTTGGTACCGGATGCTTAGCCATGGAGGTTAGTGTTAATTACTTTTAAATAAATCTTTTAATTTTGCGAAGGGTTGGTGACTTTGCTCTGCCTTCTCTGATAATTCGAGCTGATCGCCCTTACATTCGGGCAGATGAATCTCTGTAATGTTCAGATTGATACGACAGCCCGAGCATAAGCCCTTGCAGCGCTCAGAGCATACTGGAATAATGGGGAAATGCAAGATTATTTCCTGTCGCAACATTTCATTTATATCGATAGCCATTTTATCACGATCTATCAGAAAAACCTCGAAAGGATCATAATCCCTGGTAGGAGTCTCCTCGAAAAACTGTCTTTCAGTAGACTTTACGCGAATCGGCAAGCAAAACTCCGCAAGGCAACGAGAACATGTTAATTCCGTCTCTGTGTGAAGATTTTCCAGGATTGCCGTAATCCCATCCTTCATACGTATCAGGAAAAGATCGGCAGTAATAGGCTTGGTAAGATGAGCATCAGACCCAAGATCTGGAGTAATATCCAGTTCTTCCCTGTAGCTGGCTCCCCTGCCCTGATTCCAGAGTTGGCCTATTTTTATAAGAGTTCCACTATGTGTCATGATTGATGAATTGTGTTAGCGGCGATTTAAAGCTGACATTAGGCGCAGAATATAGATAAATAAATTAAATATATCAAGATAAAGCTGAAGAGCGGCCTCTATATACTGGTTTTCAGGATAATTTTTCAGTTGTTGAATGTCATACATGATGTAACCGCTGAAAACCGCCACACCGAAACCAGAGAATATCATTTCGAATGAATTTCCCCATGGCACGAATATCCCGATTAACTGAACAATAATCATACCCATGACGGACATAACCAGAAAGCCCCTAAGTCCTTGCAAATTATACTTGGTAGTCGCGCCGAAAACAGCCGTAGCTCCGAACATAAGAGCCGTGGCAGTCAGAGCTTTCACAAGTAAAGCAATACCTCCGGCGCTCATAGTGAAAAACGCTATGAGCGGCACTATAGTGACGCCGGTTATGAATGCAAACGCAGCAAATAGTATGTAATTAAGTGGCTTGTGCTGGCTCCACATTCTGGCAGTAAGTACGAGTACTATCTCTAAGCCGATAAGGATATAACTTGTGACGGGGGTAGAGAAGAAAAATCTTGAGAGATAAGTCATGCCGAGATAAGTCCCGAGAGCGGACATGGCTATAGCCAACCCGAAACAAAGGAATACTTTCGAGTAAAACGATGTACTGAAGACTGGTCTGGCCTCAGATAAGGCTGGAGTGATCATATTTGGCTGGATTATAAGTGTAAAATTGCGGAAATAATTTAGCATTTTTTGCCTGTTTTGCCAATTTCGATTAAAATGCCGGCATGAAAGAAAAATATATACAGGTGGGAGGAAGGAAAGTGGCTTATCTTAGCGTTTCATCACATTCTAACGATAAGGCGACTTCACCCCATGCTCAGAAACATAAAATTGTTTTTTTGCTGCATGGCTGGGGAGGATCGAAGGAATCATGGACACCTTTGCTAGATAAACTTGTCACAGAGCTGGTCGGAAAAACATTCATAGCAGTAGATTTCCCTGGTTTTGGAGATAGTGAAGAGCCACCGCATGGATGGAATGTGGAAGATTATGCTAGATGGTTTGAACATTTTGTCGCTGCTATATACAAAGAGAATGGTCTGTCGGAAGATTATGAAGTGATAGTACATTCATTTGGTGGGAGGGTGCTGCTTAAGCTTTTTGCCAATAATTTCCGACATGGAGTGGCCGCGCGGCCGGATCGACTGGTGCTCATAGCCGCCGCAGGCGTGAAACACGGCAAAAGCTTGAGAGTGCGAGTGGCCGGTGCGGCCGCGCGTGCTGGGAAAGCTGTGATGAATTGGCCTGTACTGAGAAGACTGGCTCCACTCGCTCAGAAAATACTTTATAAAGCTCTGAGAACTCATGATTACGAGAAAACTTCTGGCGTCATGAGAGAAACTTTTCTAAAAGTCATAGATGAGGACTTGAGAAATTCAATTTTGGAAATTCATAGACCCACACTGATTATCTGGGGAGATAGAGACAGCTATGTACCAGTGAAAGATGCCTATCTGATGCACAAAGAAATTTCGGGCAGTGAACTGCATATTATCGAAGGAGGAAAGCATGGCATACATAAGACACATACGGACTTAGTGGCGAATCTCGTGAGAAAATTTATAAATAAATAAAATGCTGAGTTTAGATTTTTTGTGGAATTCAATGAAAGCTTACGAACTAGTTCCGAATGCTTTGGGTATTATTCTTGTACTGACCGGGATGATTTCTATACTCAATCAGTCGTTGTATTTCACTTATTTCTGGCAGTTGAAGGAATACAGGCTGGATAGGATGAAGGATTTCCTGAGCTCCAAATCCGGAAAAGAGAAATTCTTCCCTATGTTCTGGAGAGTAAAAATGAGTCTTGCGATAGCCTCAATCATGCTGATGTTTCCTACAATACCTGGACTTCAGAATTTACAAGTACTTGGTGTAATAGTCCTAATTGCTATTTTCGGCTGGGGCTGGGAAGTGGTGGATATTTTCCGCAGATATAGAAGTAAGAAGATATATAGACCGGATAAAACTGTCAAAGCTCTTCTGATTACTGGATTAACAGTTTTGTTCTCAGTATTGATTCTGATTTCATTCTGGTCAGCATATTCAGATTCTCAATCTAGTGTAGGACTTGTGAGATTTATCGCGTTACTGTGGCTAGTGTCTTCTGCTACTCTTCTAATCAATTCTCTATTTGTGTTTTTCTTCTGGCCTGTCACTTCCTGGCAGAAGCAACAAATGATGGACCGAGCAGCTCAGAAAATTGCCAAGAATGAAGGACTTCGAGTAGTGGCTATCACAGGAAGTTATGGCAAAAGTTCGACTAAGGAATTATTGTCTGCAATCCTGGAAAGCAGGTTTAAAGTACTGAAAACACCTGGAAATACCAATACAGATATAGGTGTTGCCGGAGTGGTGATGAAGAGTTTAACTAAAGAACACGAAGTATTTATCGTCGAAGCCGGAGCTTATAAGATAGGAGAAATCCGGAAAATTGTAGATCTGGTGAAGCCTAGAATTGGCATTATCACTGCAGTGAAAGACTCGCATCTTGGGCTTTTCGGTTCTGCGGAGAATATTAGAAAGGCAAAATACGAATTAATAGAAGGCTTGCCGGCAGATGGAATTGCTATATTTAATAGCGATAGCGAAGGAGCAGAACAGCTGGCGGTAAAAGCTGAGAAACTAAAATTATCAAAAGTACTTAGATATTCTGTATGTAGAAGTGAGACAAATCTGGTAGCAGACAAAGTGGTTGTGGGACAAGAAGTGGTGCGGTTCCAACTCAGAGGAGTGTCATTCGAATTAAATGCTTGCGGAGCACAGACTGTCTATAGCGCTCTTGCCGCGATTGCAGCAGCACTAGAGATGGGGATGAGTCTGGAAGAAATGGTAGAACCACTGAAGAATGCCAAACTGCGTGATCACACGATGAGTCTGAGGAAAATCAATGACGGTTTGTGGCTGATAGATGATACCTATAATGCAAACCCTGATGGAGTCATGGCCGCACTGGAATATCTGCGTCAAGCCTATCAGGATTGGCAGAAGATTATCGTGTTTCCTGGAATGCTAGAATTGGGGGACATGAGTTCTCAAGAACACAGAAGGGTGGCAAGCAGAATTTCTCAAGTCTGTGATATGGCTATATTTAGTTCTACTGATTTCAAAGAAGATATACTTGGAGGACTTGGCTCAGTCGCTGCCAAGGCTATCGTGCTGAAGAAATATCTGTTTATAGATGGAGATCAGAAGCAGATTTTGTCCGAACTCAGAGCTGCTATTAAGCCGAAAACAGTTATACTTTTCATAAGTCGCGGTGCCGATCAAGTGATAAAAAATCTATGCTGAAGTTGAAAACCATAAATATAGCATTGTCTCCAAATAATACCTGGCGTGATACGCTGGAAGCAGCTGCGCAGCTAGTGCTTCCATGGAATTGGTGGTCGTGGCGGAGGGGCCGAGCGGTGGTGGAGCTGGAGACGCGATTCGCCGAGTATCATGGCGTGAAGCGCGCGTGGGCGGTGGGGAGTGGGCGCGAGGCCCTGTATGTAATTCTGAAATCCCTTAATCTGAAACCAGGAGAGGAAGTAATTCTGCAAAGCTTTACTTGTATGGTGGTTGTAAATTCTATCGTGTGGAATAGATTGAAGCCTGTGTTCTGTGACATTGATGAAAGCTATAATCTGTCAGCTGATGCTCTAGGAGCAAAAATCACTTCGAAGACTAGAGCAGTAATTGTTCAGCATACTTTCGGTATTCCAGCTCAGCTTGATAAGATTCGCAAGATTTGTCACGAGCGTGGATTAATACTTATAGAGGACTGCGCACATGCACTGGGAGCAGATATAGCAGGACGAAAAGTGGGAACTATGGGAGATTTCGGATTTTATAGTTTGGGCAGGTCGAAGGTGATTTCTGCCGTAAGTGGCGGAATGATTATCTGTAATAATGAGAAATATCTGTCTGGTCTGGACAGCCTTTACTCCAAATTAGCAGATAAGCCGGTTAGTCTGATTTTGCAGAACCTTCTCCATCCATTGATCTGCTCTATCGCTAAACCCACTTATGGAATCTGGATTGGAAAACTATTAATGGTGATCGGACAGAAACTCAAATTACTGAGCTTCGAAGTGACCAAAGCTGAAAAACTCGGAGTGTCCGAAGGAGTGTTCCCGACCAGGATGCCAAATGCTTTAGCCAAGCTTGCACTGATTCAGTTTCAATTGCTGGATAATTTCAACAAACATAGAAGATATTTGAGTAAAATTTATTTTGACGGTCTGAAGGTTGGAAGTAATTTATCAGACCCCGACAAATACACTGGAGCAATATATTTGCGTTATCCTTTACTCGTCACTGCTGCGCGCCCATTACTTCTGGCCGCTAAAAACGCTGGAATAATTCTCGGAGACTGGTATAGCACTCCCGTCGCTCCTCCTGATATAGACCATGTAAAATCCGGCTATCAGAATGGTGAAAATCCTTCTTCTGAGAAAGTCTGCCTGGAAATCATAAATCTACCGACCCAACAAAACATAAGTGAGTCGGACGCTGAGAGAATAATTAATTTTCTGAATAATTATGTATCAAATTAGACTTGTAGATAACGCTGAACTTTATAGGAAAGCACAGGGAGATGGAGGAGAGCGCGGCAATTCTTTCTTGCAATCCTATGAATACGGACAGCTACAAAAAAAACTTGGGCATGAGCCTCTCTATCTGATTCTGGAAAAAGATGGACATCATAGAGCGCTCCTTTTCATATTATTTAAGGCAAGAAGAGGACATTATCTATTCTGTCCTTATGGAGTAGTGGATGAAGAAATAATGGAAAGTCTTGTACCATTTCTCAAGAAACTCGCACGAGAGAACCACGTGGATTTCCTGAGAATCAGCCCCCTCTTGGATGACAATCAAGAGTCAAAATTATTATTCAGAAAATATGGTTTCAGAGACGCTCCTGTACATATGATGCACCCTGAATTGTTGTGGCTTCTAAGCCTGGATAAAGATGAGAAAACTTTGCTGAAAGATATGAGGAAGAACACCAGATATGCCCTCAAACAGGCAGAGAAAGCTGACATCAAATTGAAGGAAGGTTCTACTGAAGTGTTGCTTAAAGAGTTTCATGAAATTCATACCGAGACAGCTAGAAGACAGAAATTCATCCCATACCCTTATGATTATCTGAAAGCACAGCTGGATGTATTCGCACCTGAGGACCAAATTCGAATATATGTAGCGGAATATGAAGGTAAAAACATCGCCTCTGCAGTGATGATGTATTATGGGAAAGAGTCTGTGTATCACCATGGGGCTTCACTTAGCGAATACAATAAAATCCCGGCCTCCTACCTCATCCAATGG
>CAIOIA010000042.1 GCA_903858295.1 uncultured Candidatus Peregrinibacteria bacterium
CATTCGTTCTCGCCCACCATGCCATAAGACACAGCCAAGGCAGGCTTAATAGCCAAATTCCCATCAACTGCCACTAATCCTTCATATACATTATCCAAGCGCGCATTCGCAGCAGGATCGGCAGAAAAAGGGTTCAAATCATGCGGCGCGAAAAGATAAGCAATCTTCAACACCTGACCTGTCTGATCTATCTTATGAATTGAATTCCATCCCAAGACGTCAGCAAGTCCGACGAAACTATCTTCAAAAAACAAGAAAGTCCCGGACATAGCGACCACCATCAGTAGAATTACCAACCCGAATTTGTTTAACAAACTTTTCACTATGTATTGTTAGAATCCACTAATTATACCAAAAAAAGAGCTATTAGTTAAGACCTAATAGCTCTACAAGCTTATACTCTCCTCATTTTCTCAGGATTTCTTCAATATGGCCAGGAAAGCCTCCTGGGGAAGCTCCACTTTCCCTATCATTTTCATGCGTTTCTTACCGGCTTTCTGTTTCTTCAATAGTTTATCTTTGCGAGTACGATCTCCTCCATAAAGCTTGGCCGTCACATCCTTACGCATAGCGGAGATAGACTCGCGCGCCACAATTTTCCCTCCTATAGCTGCCTGTATGGCTATCTCGAATTGCGCTTTCGGTATCAAATCCTTCAATTTTTTGGCCAATTCTATACCTAGATGATGACCATCATGTCTGTAAATAATCGATGACAAAGCATCCACGGTCTCATTGGCAATTCTGATGTCCAGCTTCACCAAATCCCCTTCTCTGTACTCGATAAATTCATAATTCATGGAACCATAGCCGGAAGTGAGACTTTTCAGCGTATCGAAAAAGTCGACAACTATCGAAGCGAGTGGCATCTCCGCGACCAAAATCACTCTCTCTTCATCGATATAATTATAATTTTTCTGTAGTCCTCTCTTGGTCTGTACGAGATCCATCACGGATCCCATATATTGCTTCGGGAACAGAATCTCTACTTTCACCCAAGGTTCTCTGATTTCTTCGATAATACCGGGATCCGGTAAATCAGAAGGACTTAGAACTAGAAGCTCACTTGTAGAACCTTCCTTCCCTTTTACCAAGACAATATAAGACACCGAAGGAGCGGTAACAATCAGATTCAGTCCATATTCCCTTTCGAGTCTCTCCTGCACAATCTCCATATGAAGCAACCCCAGGAAGCCAGTTCTGAAGCCAAATCCGAGGGCTGAAGACTGCTCAGGTTCGAAAGACAGAGCCGAATCACTTAACCTCAATTTATCCAGAGCATCTCGAAGCTGAGGGTATTCATCCCCTTCCACACAAAATATCGATGCAAAGACAAAAGGCTTTACTACCTTATAGCCGGCCAGAGGAACTGCGGCAAAACTCTCGATTTTCTCTGTGCCAGACCGCCAAATAGTATCACCAACTCTGGCATGAGACACATCCTTGAAACCAGTAACCACATACCCCACTTCTCCAGTCAGGAGCACATCAGCCTGCACAAATTTAGGCTTGAAATATCCTACTTCTACTATTTCCAATTCATTTCTAGAGTGAAGATATACTACCTTATCACCTCTCTTCAGAGACCCTGCAAATACTCTTACATAAGCCACTACACCCTTATAAGAATCATAAACAGAATCGAAAATAAGAGCCTTAGTCTCATCCGCTTCAGAACTCGCTTTCGGTGGCCCAAGTCTCTCAATCACAGCAGCTAGAACAGCCTCCACATTTGTCCCTTCCTTGGCGGAAATAGCAATTATTTCTTCCTTCGGAATAGCGAGAGTATTCTCAATCTCAGTCGCATATCTCTCCACATCAGCCGATGGCAAATCTATTTTATTTAATACCGGAATTAGCTTCAGATTATGCTCCAGCGCCATATAGCAATTCGCCAGGGTCTGAGCCTCTATGCCCTGGGTAGCATCCACCACCAAAATAGCTCCTTCACAAGCCGCCAGACTTCGTGACACTTCATAAGTAAAATCCACATGCCCAGGGGTATCTATCAGGTTCAATATATACTTCTCTCCTTTATGCATCCATTCCATACGGACAGGCTGCAATTTGATGGTAATTCCCCTTTCCTGCTCGAGATCCATCATATCCAGCATTTGACCGGTCTTCATCTCCCTTTTGGTCATAGTGCCTGTCACTTCTAGAAGTCTATCGGCTAAAGTCGATTTTCCGTGATCTATATGAGCAATAATGCAAAAATTTCTTATTCGTTCTGTAGACATTTGTTGAGTGATAGTAATCGCCTGCATATCTTAACAAAGAGCGGCTTAACAAACCAAGCGATTTTTGCTATAATAAAAGGATTTAATTAACTTCGCATGCAATATAAAGTCCCACAGGACGTGCAAAGAGAAGACCGCCTCGTCGGTCCACTGACTCTGAGGCAGCTAATCATTTGCGGCATTGGCTTCACTATTGCTTATGCTCTATACACTTCCATAAGCCGAGATTACGAGCTTATTACAGCGCTTATACCAGTAATTATCCTGGGTCTGATCACAGTAACTTTTGCATTTATCAAGCCACATAATCTGGTGTTCGAGAAATTCATACTGTTCTGGATCGAGTCGCTGATATTACCACGTCAAAGATATTGGCTAAAAGGCATGGCAGATCCATCTCGACTCTTATATCCGCCACGTGCTGAAGAAAAAACTAAAAAAGTAGAAATAGTCAAAACAGATAAAAAACCGAAGACAATAAACGAATTAACAGAAATACTTGATAAAAAATATAAATAAAAGACCAACATGAATGAACAAAGTGTAAAAAACTCTAAAATCGTAAATGGGCCTACCCTTAGCACTCAGACCTACCTACGAATCTCAGAAATCAGAGAGAACACGCTGATACTGAAGAACGGCGGAGTAAGGACAGTACTGAAAGTATCATCGATAAACTTCAACCTAAAATCTGAAGACGAACAAAACGCGATAATTTATTCTTATCAAGGCTTCCTAAACACCCTGGAAGACCCCATACAGATAGTAATTCGCTCCAAGAAACTGGATATAGACAATTATCTTGATGATTTAAGGACAAGAGCCACAAAACAGACCAATCCTCTTCTGCAGAAGCAGACCAACGAATATGTAGAATACATACAGAAACTGGTAGAATATGCGGATATCATGTCCAAAGAATTCTATGTCATCGTGCCACATGATCCATATAGAGCGAGAGATGTCAGCTTTCTAGGCAAATTTTTCAGTTATATCAACTCGAAAGAAAGTTACGGCCAGATCAGGCAGAATCGTGAAGAGTTCGACGAACTCAAGAAAAAACTAGCTCAGAAAGTAAACAGCGTCAAAATCGGACTAGAAAACTGCGGTCTGAAAGTAGAAGAGCTTAGTACAAGAGACCTAATCCAGCTATTCTATGAAATCAATAATCCTATGGCTTCCCGCTATCAGAAGGGCGATAAATGGGATGCAAGTCAGATTAAGACTGATGAAGAGCTGAAAATCGATGACACAGGATTATAAAATACATTTTGAAACAGCAAATTATGTATACAAACGACTTAACATTCTGGGTAGGAATACTGGGATCATTAATTCTGGTCACTGGGGCGGCGTGGCCTATGGATAAAGAAGGGACAAAGCCTACCAAATCAACCAAAAACTGGCTATTTGCGATTGGCGGGGTAACTATGTTGTCCTACGCAATCTCTAATACTTACTTCCACCAGGCGCCAATATTCTATGTAATACTGGAGTTATTTCTAGCACTGACGAATGTCTTGATGATGTTAAACACGGACGATAGACTAGATACTATAATCGTATCTATCGCCGCAATCGGGTTCACTATCTGGTCTATATATCTATTTGAAGGATATTCTACAATTATGTTTATAATTGGTCTTTCTGTAATCGGCCTAGGATTCAGTCTAGAGACCGGAAGTAGACGTCGAGATATCGCACTTACGCTAGGAAGCGCATTGATAGCGACATTCAGCTACATGGTAGGAAGCTGGACGTTTTTCTGGCTAAACACATTCTTCGCCGTCTTTTCTGGATACTATATGGTAAAGGGAATTCTAAAAGCATCGACGCACCCTAGAAAGAGAATTCACAGGGCCCATAGAAAAAGCAAAGCCTAAGCATCGTCCAAAGCCTATTTAAGCATATTCAAGGCGTCAAAAATCAGCGACCGAGCTGTACAAAAGTATGGTGAACAAGCTGATTTTGCAGACAACGCCGCATCGCCCACGCGAAAAACCCTTCTAAGTTTATGCAAGGCGCAAGCAAAAAATACTTGAAGACAGTACGAAAAGTACGGCTTCAAGTATTTTATTGCGAAGCAACGCCGCATCGCCCACGCCAAAGCCCCTTTTAAGTTTATGCAAGGCGTCAAAAAATCAGCGACCGAGCCGTACAAAAGTACGGTGAGAGAGCTGATTTTGCAGACAACGCCGCATCGCCCACGCCAAAGCCCCTTTTAAGTTTATGCAAGGCGTCAAAAAATCAGCGACCGAGCCGTACAAAAGTACGGTGAGCAAGCTGATTTTGCAGACAACGCCGCATAAACTTAAAAGGCACTGTCTTGGCAACGCCCTACTTTCCCAGGGATTAATACCCAAGTATCATTAGCGAAGAGTGGCTTAACTGCTGTGTTCGGGATGGGAACAGGTGTACCCCACTCTCTATAGTTACCAAGACAGTACCTTTTAATGTACGTCTTAATTTGGATGTAGTAAGAAAAAACTCAGTAATCTTCAATAATTGCTAGTTAAAGATGAAAAATCTTTAAAAGTCAATTTCCTATTAGTACTTCTCGGCTAAACACATCACTGTGCTTACACCTGAAGCCTATCAACCCGGTAGTCTCCCGGGAGGATAATGGGGAAAATTTATCTTAGGAGAGGCTTCCCACTTAGATGCTTTCAGCGGTTATCCCGTCCGAACATAGCTACTCAGCTGTGCCACTGACGTGACAACTGATACACTAGAGGTTCGTTCACCCCGGTCCTCTCGTACTAGGGGCAACTTCCTTCAATTTTCCTGCGATCATGGAGGGTAGAGGCCGACCTGTCTCACGACGGTCTGAACCCAGCTCGCGTACCGCTTTAATGGGCGAACAGCCCAACCCTTGGGACCTTCTCCAGCCCCAGGATGCGACGAGCCGACATCGAGGTGCCAAACCACGCCGTCGATGTGAACTCTTGGGCGTGATAAGCCTGTTATCCCCGGAGTACCTTTTATCCGATGAGCGATGGCC
>CAIOIA010000043.1 GCA_903858295.1 uncultured Candidatus Peregrinibacteria bacterium
CTTGGGCGGGTGAGCGGTAAGATGCCTGATGGATTTCAGGAGGCGATGAGGCTTGTGGCCGGGCAGAGGGAGATAATTATGACTGAGGGTGGTCTGGAGAAAGCGAAGGAGAGGGTGCAGGGGTGGATAGATAATTGTAATGGATATCGTAGTATAAACAAACTGCCGAACGTCATCATGATGTCTGGAATTGAAATAGTCGGAGTTGCTGGAGATGAGTCTCCTGCTGGACAGAAGATGGTGTCTCTGAAGAGACAGGGTATGGAGCCCGTTACATTCGATTTTGGTTATGTGGAAAATCCAAAAGGTACATATATTTATGCTGGCATCGATGAGGCTGTTAAGCAGGGGTATTTGCTGGAGGGAAGTGCTGAAGCGGTTGCGGCGTTGAAAGCTGGGAAAGGGAAGGGAGCGAGTACTGATAGGCTAGCTGCCGGGCCGGCTGTTACTGCGAAGCCTGGAGATAAACCTGCTGAGAAAGTGGATAACCCTGGATCGGATATTAGTTTTGTGCGAGGTGAGACAGAAACACCTCCAATGATTGATGCTGCTAAGAACAAAATTTCTGAAATTAAAGGAAAGATAAATGGTCCTATTAATAAGGCAAAAGTCGAAAATTATATAAGACCGTTTTTTATTGGTGAGAAGGAGGCCAGTAAAGTCGATAGTATTGCTGTAGACGCTCTAAGAAATTATGCGAAGGTGGATAAGGCATACCTTGATGCGTTAAAAGTAAAAGTTCCCAGTACTAGTACTGACATAGGTATGTCAGACCCACAAAAAATCCAATTTCTCATAATATATATAAATAATCCTAACTCAGTACAAGGAGTTACACCTGAAAAACCTCAGTCTATAAGTGATTTAGAGTTCAAATTGGAAAATCATCCAAAGTTTGAACAACAATATCCGAAAGCCTTAAATGTGCTTTTGGCAAATGTCAGAATTTTGAAGGATACTTGTAGTGATCCAGCTAATTCAGCGTGGGTAGGGGTGAAAATTGGTGGTAAAAATTATTTTGATGATTACAAAGATAAGCTAATTAAGAGTGTTGATGACAAACTGAAAGTAGTGGGCCGAGCGGGTAATTCAACTGACCGCGTTAAGCCAGAAGATAAGGATCAGAAATTAAGAGACTATATTCTTCAGAGAATCAAGAATCCTGCTACCGAAGGATTGGAGGAATGGAAGCAGGCATTTGGTCTCGAAGAGCAGAAAGCAGCGGATGCAAAAACTAAGTCTGCCGCAGAAGATTTAGAGAGCAGGATGAGAAATTCGCATGGGATGGCTTTCAAAGATATAGGCGAAAAAACTCCTTCATCTACTCTCGGAGCTGAAGCTTACAGAATTATGAAGGAGAGTATCGGCATACAGCCTGCTGCCAGTATTAAGGCTGAGCAGGTGTATCTGTCCTTGCGTGAAGGGAATTCACTCACGAATAATGAGCGTATTTGCATGAACATTCAGGCCGGTCCGGAGGGGCGGCAGAAGGCTTATACGATTAA
>CAIOIA010000044.1 GCA_903858295.1 uncultured Candidatus Peregrinibacteria bacterium
CCGTACTGAGCGGCCGTTTCTTGGATGGCATTATTCAGAGTATCTCCCTGAGTACTCTTATATATGATGAGATACATATCCTGTCCGGCTTTCTTCGGATCAGTCATGCCTATGCTTTTACCCCAGTCCAGCCCTTCGCTTCCTTTGCCGTGTAGAGCATTGTCAATTCTATCCGTGACTTTCGATATCCCTGACTTCATGGCATCGGTCACAGTATCTACAGACACAGCACGCATCGTCAGCGGAGCGAGAGGTCCGCTCAGGAACATGAGAAATCCGATTGTGTATATGATTCTCTTCATCATGAACATTTAGTGCTTGTGGCGTCGATAAACTTGAACTGGAAAGTATCCGTCTTCTTGCGAATCTCCTTCAGATAATTGCGGTACTGCACCAGATTCCCGATAATATCCATATATTTCACATGCATATTCCAGGACGTTTTCAGCTGGCTGTAAGCATCCAGAGTCTGATCGAGCGCCTGCTTGGATCTTTTGATTTCTTCATCGATAAATTTCACACGCTCCACAGTCTTATCGGATAAATCCACCAGTGTGAAAGTCAGACTGGAGACAGCTCCCACGACTCCCTGTGCTCCCCAGAAAGACCCTTTACTCAGCAATTTATTCATCTCTTGCTCTATTTTCAGTTTTTTGTCCGGATCGTTCTCGCCATCCAGCTTGGCCTTCAACTTACAGACTTCTTTGTCCGCGTATTCACTGCCATTGCTACATTTATCCAGTTGACCCTGCGGCGTACCGTCATAGATGTTATTTGTCTTCGTATTCAGAGCGGCGAGATAGCAGAAATAACTGTATTTGAGTTCAGAATAATCGTTCACTTTCTGATCATAATTCACATATCTTTCAGGCGAGAAGCCCAGCAAAGTCACTCCTACACAGTAGGGACTATGATTTCCTTTACATAATGCTATAGCCTGACAGGCCAGATCTACTCCCTGACTAGTTTTACAGAGGCCGCCGCCCAGCTTATCGTAATTATTCAGATCTATAGACGGCTCAGTTTCCGTCGGATGCGTCATGATATAGGAAATATTTTTGTTGAAAAATTTATTGGTCTCATCCGTATATTTATTGGTCAGGTCGCTTACATCCATCTTGGAAACATCTCCATTGAAACAGAAATTATTTACATAACTGTCAGAATTCTGAATCAGAGGGCCTTTGTCCTTTGCCCCAGATGCAGTACCTACAACCATGACTACCAGCAGTACAGCCAGAAGTCCCATCGGTAATATATATAATAATTTTTTCATCAGGCGCATGATTTGAGATAACAAGGTAATTTTTGCTGGAAAGAGGAGATATTCACCACCATCCTAAGTACATCCAGATTCAGGGCACGCAATTTCCCATTTATTTGCTTATATTTCTCTACGAATATCGAATTCTTCTTGATGTTTGATGTGGTGATTGCTCGCATTTTCAGCATTTGACTGGCATCGCTGATATACTGACGAGCCAGTGCATCACAGCGGGACAAACCAACTCCCTGAGACGCGACAGGAGAGCCTGTAGTGACAGCCAGATCCAGCTGTTTTCCTGTAAGATCTTTCAATGTAACGCCTATATCCTTTTTGAATTTGTCATATCTGCTTATTCCCAGATTCAGAAGTGAACTTGTAGTACTTTTATTTTTGAAATTATCTTCCATGAATATCTTGTATTTATCGAATTCAGCGTCTCCATAAGCCGTCAACTGAGTCACGCATGCATTTTCCACTTGCGCGTCTACAGCCTGCTTAGTATCTCCGGTCGGCACAGGTATCGGTGTAGTAGCATCAGTATTCGGATCCGCCGAAGTGATGCGGACGCTACCAAAAGCATTTCCTGCTACGAGCAGAATCATAAGTACCAATGTCACTATCATGGGATGTATTTTTTTTGTTTTCATATTCTCACTATTATATCACATTTTAGCCTCAGAGCGTAGAGCCGACTACTCCTGCTTTGGCTTTACATCAGCTATTTCTACCATATTGCTTTCGCTGAATATTTCTTTGTTTGCCTTGTCTGAGATCACGGCCAGTATCCTGTCACCAGGGATAAGATCAGCAGTATGTTCGACGGCAGCTGGACAAGGACAAGTCGAGCAAGGCTCCTGTATGACATAAACTCCTTCTCCGAGATCCTTGCGTGGGTCAGTCAAATCATCTTTTGGATCTAGAGGATCTGTCCCACGATATACCTCAGCCCCGTCCTTGATTCCGCCTCCATCAGTATCAGGATTGAGAGGATCTGTGTGATATATATCCGTCTCTTCGATGTCTCCCAGACCATCCTGATCGCTGTCGAAATCATCAAGTTTATTTAGCGGATTTGTGCCGTTCTTCAGTACTTCATCACCATCATTTACGCCACCGTGATCGGTATCGGCTATGTAAGGATCAGTCTTATATTTGGCCTGCTCATCCTGATCGGATAGTCCATCTCCATCAGTATCTTTCCAGTCATCTTTCGGATCCAGCGGATTAGTCTGTCTCTGCTGTACCTCTTCACCATCCCCGATGCCGCCCTTATCAGTGTCGTAGATAAATGGATCAGTTCCATTCTTATATTCATCCAGATTGATAAGTTTGTCCTTATCAGGATCCTGAGACGCATCACGTGGATCCAGAGGATTCAGGCCATGCTGCTTCTCCCAGAAGCTCGGCATACCGTCATGATCATCATCGATGACAGAGCAGTCATAAGCCGTCAGCACACGATCCGCCAATTTGATGAATTCGCCGCGATTGATATTCGCTTCAGGGTTGGCAGCTTCATCTGCTGTAAGTATGAAATTATTTTTCAATGGGAAATCCGGCTTCAGGTATGGCGTCAGATTCTGGGCTATCTGTAGATAAGGTGTGTAGTAAGGCTCTGCCACAGGCACTTTACCAAGAGCTATGATTCCGCGTCTGTCCAGTGCTTCCAGAATTATCTTCACAGCCTCTGCTTTGCTTATTGTTTCATCAGGAGCATAAGGCGTTCTACCTGTGAGTGTGTCTATAGCACCTCGATAACCAGTGATGAATCCCTGGAAATAAGCTTCTTTCGTCGGCGCGAAATACCATGGCACTTTTCCTGTGATATAAGGGATATCGGTAAATACTCCTGGACCTTCCTTGGCTTCCGGTCTAGGCACTATGCAGAATGTATCCAATATCACTTTGGCAAATTCAGAGCGCTGTATCGGCTCATCGAAGCCGAATTTAAGTCTGTTGCCTGCTGGGATTCCAGCCAGAATCCCTCGTTCGAAGAAATTCAAAATACTTGCATAGTAAGGGTTCTGCTCAGTCACATCTATGAAAGGCGAAGTGGCTTTAGTGTTCGGATCTTTGCCATTGGCCATCTCCATACCGTCAGGGAAGCCGTCTCCGTCGCTATCTGCCAGGAGAGGATTTGTACCCGCACGATATTCATCGAGATTGGTCAGTCCGTCTTTGTCCGCGTCTTCTTTCGCGTCAGCTGCTTTATTTATATCAAATCCATACTGTAATTCCCACGGATCAGGCATGCCGTCTTTATCCGTATCATATTTCGGACCATGCAGATTCGGCTGTCCGACGAATAATTTAAATGTATTTCCATCAAGTATGCTGATAGGTTTGGCCGTACTGAATGCGACATGGAATATGGCAATCACAGATTTGGTGCCATCCGCAGCGGTAAATACCGTGTCGAAAATCATCGGCTCTTTCAGGTCTGACGCATTCTCCAGTACCAGTCTGAGTCTATTATCATAGAAATAGAAATTTCCACCGCTATCCATGATAGCTAATTTCTTCTGAGTGGCTTTCTCTACTATCTCTACTCCACCCGGATATTTAGTAGCATCGGCCGGGATAGGTCGCATATCATAAAGCTCTGCCATCTGGCCTGTCATCATGTTCTTCATATGAACGCCTCGGAATATCGCGACTGTGCCTGCATTATATGGAAGATCAGGTTTATCTATAGCCACATCAGTATTAGCATCAGAGACTACGAATACAGTAGCCACGATTTTACCGGTTGTATCTCTGACCACTACTCTGGTAGGCACCAGAGGCTCTTCCGCAGGCAGTGCTTCTACGGAATATGAAGGATTCTTGAGAATAATTCGGCCTGTCTTCGGATCTATGTCAGCTATCACTTCGCCCGCGGCATTCTTGATTACTACAGTGTCGTTCAAGTTCAAATCTTTCAGTGAGAAAGCTCCTGCATCATCAGTAAAGTATTTACTGTTGCTATCTGCAGACTTGCTCACTATAGGAGTTTTCACGCCATCTCTATCTCTTATAAGTGTGACCGGTATGTCGTTTTCCGGCTTATCCACGCCGCCGCTGACAGTAGAGCCGCTGCCGTCGCTATTTATCTGCAGAATAGCTGAACTTTCGTCCAGAGTTATCTGAGGTACATATACTTTGATAGTAATTGCCTGCTGACCTGTATTTCCGGATTCATCCACCACATTGAGTACTATGTGTTTGTCGCTGAGATCTGTGTAAGGTCCGAGATAGAACATGCTGTCATTCAGATCATCATTAATAATTCCGTTTCCGTCATTGTCATGGGTCAGATCGAGATCTCTTCCGAGATTCCTGTCATTTGTCTTATTGCCATCACCATCACTGTCTGATTCCGTATTGGTATCTATGTAATATGATACGATATTTCCCATCGCATCGAAGGATTTACTTGCGTCGATTTGTAGTTTTTTGAAAATTGCCACCTGTCTTTCCGAAGGCCCGGCTATGGACATAGGAGCGTCACGGTCTGAGCAGATATTCGGGTCAAGCACAGCCGATTCAGACCTCGTACTGCGGAATCCGGTGACATCGAATGATCTGAGTACGGCATAATAGAAGCCGTTTTCCAGCTTGAGAGTGGCAGCGGGTTGCTCAGGATCGTCCAGCACTCTTATCTGCAAATCCTGATCGGCATCTACTCTGGTATATGCTTCTTTTGGTAATTTGATCAGCGCGCTTCCGCCATCTACGGACTTATAAGTAATGCCGATATCCATCAAACTTCCATTTACCAGTTTCTGTTGCTGTATCTGCACAGCAGTATCGATGATAGTCACTGATCCGCTGGCCACCTGTATTTGCAGATTTCCTCCAAACTCAGCAGGCATGGTTATCAATTCATGCGCCATCATTTTCTTATCCGCCTTCTGATCCTCTCCGTCCCAGACTTTCAGATTGCTGTCTTCAGTGGCGAAGATTTCCTGTCCTCCTTTGATGTTCACTCGTTCGCTTCCGCTAGCCAGTACTCGCTGCTCAGGTCCATCATATTCTACATCGCCATTCACATCCTGGGCATACATCTCATAGAGTGTGGAGACAGGGAAGTCATAGGCATTTTCATCAGGTTGCAAGAGTGAATTGGTGAGAGCATCGCCAACCGAATCGATAGAATTCAGGAATACATATTTGGAAAGTCCAGCCGCGTTCAGATCACCCAGCACTCCTTTCATATCTCCGGAACCAAGTCGTTTACCAAGTATCACTTCATATCCGGTGACTTCATTTCCACCATAACTTCCTCCAGACGAACTGGCGCCTCCCTCCCTCGCATCCGCCTTGGCCCATTTCAGCTCGAGCATCCTGTTTCCGCTGAAGCTGGCCGTAAACGCGCTCACCGCCGGCGCCGCCGGTACGAGATCCTCCATATTATAATACTTCGGCATACCGCCATAGAATTTCCCTATGGAACCATTGGCGACATTGTTATCCTTCAGAAATATATTTCCACCAAACGAGTAAATCAGATCGGTATCACTGTCACCATTCATATCTGCGAAATTCATGGTGGAAGGAGATGACAATTCATCTTCATACTGAATCAATTTTTCATTTTGTTTTTTCTCGGCATTGTATATAAACATTCCTTTCGGCTTCGGCGTATTCTGTAGTTTCGGATCGAGGCCGGAGTTCTTCATCACGTCGCTGAGACTTGGAGTCTGCGCGTATTTCTGGGCTGGCTGATCCGCGAGCATAGTGCCGGTATCGTAGCCTGATTTGATAAGCGTATTCTGCATGGTCGGAGCATCGGCAAGTACTGTCGCAAATTGGCTGAGATCATTTACTCCGCTTAGTTGAGTGTTCAATGAATTATTTTTTTCGGCATAGGCCATCAGATTCTGTCGAAGACCTGCCAGCTGTCTTGTCTCAGGGAAATCATTGCCCAGAGCCATTATCGCGGCATTTACATCGTATTGTTGTAGTTGGTCAAGGCTTTGGTTGAGTACCGGGTCAGTCGGAGAGATTGTGACAGTGCTTGCAGTCAGATGTATATCCTGATAATTCTCGGCAATAAGTTTCCTGTAGCGGGCGGCTTCACTTTCCAGAGACGAAGATTCCGACCTCAGTCCTGCTATATATCCTTCCAGTTGCGGAGCGAGATAGGCAAATTCCTGCGCCAATTCTGGGTCACTCATCATAGCCACCTTCAATTCATTTTCCAGATAATTATAGGAAGATTTACCACCATCTATTTTTCCTGTCATATTATCTCCCGCATTTTGCACGGCATCCATGCCTTTTTGCATGGTTTTATTAGCAGCCTCGGCAGCCATGTCGGTAAGTCTTTGAGCTTTCTGTATCGCGGCATTCGCTGCGTCTACCAGATTCGTACTTAGGCCATTTAATTCATCGGCCACTTTCTGAACGAAATCATATATGATAGAGAAATTCAGCGCTTTGTTCAGATTGATTTTGGTAGTCAGCACTATTCTCTCTGGGAACTGATAATTGATTGGTGGGAATTGGAGGGCCAGCCCGAGATCGAAAGGCATCAGAGGACTCAGACCTCTCTCAGTCATATGTTCGACTGTAGGTTTCAGCATAGTCTCAGAGACAGGGATAAAGCCCTTCTTGATGAGACAGAGTATGAAGAATATTTTTTTCAATATGCTGATGGTAGCTTTGATCGCTCCTGGCAGTTGAGGGATTTTCGGAGGTGGTGGGAGATTAGGAAGTGCTGGTAGAGTCAGCGGCGGCAGATCAGGTAATTCAGGCAATACGAAGGATAGATCCGGCAGCAGAGGTAGAGCCGGGAAAGTGATTTTGAAAGTCGGCAGATCAGGCAACACTATTCTCGGCAATCTAGGTAAAATAATTTTCTCGGGACGGAATTTTATATCCGGCCAGAGTATGGTGATGCCGAATTGTATCTGAGAGAAGTCCAGATATATATCCGGTAATTTAGGGAAAGGAATTATCGGTGGGCTTGGTATGAAGGCAAACAGTCTCAAGATAAGTTCCAGCAGTGAGAATCTTGCCGTCGAGCATTTGTCACAATCAGCCTGATAATCGATAATTAGCTGTATCATCAGTTTCCAGGTGGCTATAGTCTCTATCAGATTCGCGACAGCATCCACCCATGCATTTGCCTGGTTCAGCCACTTGGAGATATTGCCGACGAAGAAATTTATTATTGCATCTACATAACAGATGATTTGAGTTATGTATTTGGTCAGCATATTTCTCCAGCCCAGAATCATGCGCGGGATTTTCTTGTAGCCTTCTATGGTTTCTATATTTTTCTCTACTGATTGAATAGTCTTGGAGAAGTCAGCTGTGATCATATCGCACACATCCTTGTAAGGCTTGTCTGCGGTACAATTCCACATATTCTTGACTCTCTCCAGCTCGGCCTTCTCATCATCCACCCACATCTTCGAATCATTGATGAAGAGATCGATTTCACCAGGAGTAAGAGTAGGAATTTTGATAAGTACTTCTTTCGGAACTATGGATATGATAGGAATTTTATTTATCTCGGTCAGTACTCCTCGAAGTCCCTTCGGAGATACAGGTTCACTCTTCACATTCGGCGTGAAGTTGGCGATATTTTTGAATGCTTTTTTCAGATTCTTGCCATCAGCTCCCTGGAATACCGACTTCACATCAGGGAACAATATATATATGTCAGGTAAATCAGTAAGCTTGTTGATAATCTCAGCCGTCTGATTATCTATCCAGTCAGTGATTACCGAAGGGAATCCCGGTATGCGTATATTCGTGTGCACCGATGATTTGAATTTGTAGCTTCCCATGACAGAATTCGTGTCGAATCCTCCTGTGTAATTCTTCCCGTCTGCTGTCGGAGTATCTGAGAGATTTCCATCCGAGACATTTCCGATCGTGCCGGACACATCGCTGGCAAATTCATTTGCAGCGGCAAGAGCTCCTTCGATAGCGCCTGCGATGGCCTTGCATATGCCGGAGAATGGATCGATAGGCATCACTATACTGAAACAATTTCCTGGTACAGGAGGAAGAGGGAGACCGGTCATATACATACCCAGACAGGTGGAGAGAGCGACCTTACCGGTGAGAGTAGGGGACACATATAATCTACCACCCATTGATCCCTGATATGGCCATGGCGGCCAGAATGGCGGAGGAGCAGGTACTCCCCAGGCGAATACAGGAAGGCCTGGATCATATCCGAGAGGGATACCCATCACATTTATCGGACCTGGAGTCAGGAAGGAATAATTAACAGGCATAGGTATACATCCTCCGGAACAAGTCAGAGAGCTGATAGCATTTGATATTCCGTCAGCTGCTTTGTCCAATCCTTTCGCAAGTGAATCATAAGCCGCTCCTACTCCAGGAATTCCGGAAATTGTATCACCGACTCCTTCTCCTTCAGGATCAGGACTTCCTCCACCGTCCACCACTGTCTTCAAATCCATATTCGGGAAAGTCCCATAGTCCATGTAATATTTCACAGCTATCGGTATGCCATCCGCGCCTTTGGTCTCGAAAAGACTCAGGTCCACTCCCACAGGCTTCCCGGTAGTAGGGCTCACAGGCTGCTTATATCCGGATGGATCTACAGGGGCTACATACGGATCAGGTGTGACATATTTTCCATATGTCATCGTGCCTGTGCTGTTGTTTTTCGCGATTGAGTAATAATACACCACTCTTCCAGTCGGATTATTCTCAGGTGCGGCGAGTACATCGGGATATTTATCTTTCACCGGTAAATCCTGACTGAGCTTCGGTCCTACCATTATCTTCACTTTCGGTAGCGACCCGACTGTGCCGCTATAGGTGATGGTACGAGAACTCTTAGCAGGTAAATCCACACCTTCGATGATATAAGGGCGAAGTGAAGTCCCACTTTCGATTAGTTCGATTGAGCCCTTGCAATCCGCACATTTTATGGAGTCTTTATCCATGTCTACGGCGGAGCTGAATACATCAGAGATAAGCAAATTCTTGATATCTGACTTGGAGGAATTTACGAGTTTTATAGTGTATTTCAGATTGTCTCCTTCTGCTACGACATTTTTCTCAGTTAAATTCTCTGCATTCTTGGTGGACTTAATTCCAAGTATCGCGTCATTCTCGACAGACTTAAATGGCAGAATTCTATCTTCCGGAGCCGTCTCTCCTGGCACGGTAATAGTCTCGAAATATTTATCATCAGCCGGACCGTCTTGATTTCCGAGCATACCGTCAAAACTCACAAACACTTCTTCCTTCAGATTATCCTTTGAGTTTATCTTGGCGCCCAGATTTCCTATCACCTGTCCTTTCAGATTGATCTGTCCTTTATTGGTATAGAATACGGAGATGGACCCACTGTCATCTGAAGTCACCAGATCAGGATATGTGTCGCCATTCATATCCGCTGACTTGATCATATAGACCTTATTCTTGGCAGAGAATCCTTGCAGTTTGAGATTACTTCTGACGAAATTTCCTTTGTTATTCAGATAAGCATCTACGCACACTTCGCCGACTTTGCAGCTGTCTGCTGTGGCTACTACGAGATCTTCCCAGCCATCATCGTTGATGTCCATCACTGTAGAACTGAGTATACCGGTAGAGAATCTGAGGAATACGCCCCGGTCTTCATAGTTCTTTCCTTTGTTCACATTCTCCAGCAGCCTGACATCACCATTTTCATAACTGACGAATATGTCTTTATCTCCGTCATTATCATAATCAATAATATTCACTTCTTTGACACTCTTGCTGTCAGCAAATATCTCTTTACCGACATCTTTGGTAAATCCTGTAGAACTATATAATTTATCGTGGGTAAGTGGATCACGACGATTATCTACACGCACTGTCGGATCTCCCAGCACCACTCCGCCATCTGAGGCATAAGCCAGATTCGCTTCGCCCACACTTGAGCCGGAAGAGAATAGCAGCACGCTCTTATTATCACCCTTAAATCCTGTACCATCAGCATCATCAGCCGATTCCAGAGAGAGATAATTCATGCCCGGAGCCTGGCTCTTATCGAGTTCCTGCGTGAGATCAGTATAATAATATCCACGCGGCAAATCAGTCGAATTTCCTGAGAAAGATTGGGTGTAATCGCGATTAGGAATTGTCGCGAGTTTTCTCAGATACACACCCGGAGCCATGTCACCTCCATATTTGAAGTGGTCATCCAGTATATGCACGTCGCCCAGATCGCCAATAGAAATATATATTTTAGCCAAATCAATTCCTCCATCGCTGATAGTATAATTGATGCCGACAGCATCTCCTTCAGTCGGAGCTATTGTGAGAGTAGGACTTATCAAATTGATTCTGCTATCTCGTCCGATGCTGGCTATCAGCTGTCCGTCCTTACTGATTGAAATATTCTCATCACCCCCATCAAAAGAATACTTGGTGTCATCGGCAGCCATATTCAGCACGCTCACCATTTCTCTTTTCTTCTCGAACTGATCTTCAGAGTCCACCAGCTGAATTTGCGATTGCGGTTTCACCACACTGAACACTTCCATCACTTCTTTATTGCTGGCCAGATCAGTCACCACCTGCCTGTTCGGCATATTTGGAGCATTGGCCGGGATCACGCTTACCTCCAGATCTCCGCTCGCCATAGCGTTCACCTTCCCTGATATCAGGGCCTCGGCCAATCTCTTCTTCGGTTTAGGATCTGTGATGAGCGAGGCCGCGCTCTCTACTTTCCCGCTGAACACGAACCATCCACCTAGATAGTCTTTCGCTGTGACCTCACCATATCCGGAACCTAGCAGCGTGCCATACAGGAACTTAGGAGCTATCTGTCTGAAATCTTTTCCATTAAAGTGTTTCGCGACAGATATCTCCACGAATCCATCCAGCAGGCCTTTCGCGCGCGCCCGTATCCGCAGCGGTCCAGTAAGTGTCCCCACAGAGAAACTCGCTTCAGCCTGGCCACCCTTAGACTTCATTTTGCTTTTGCCGACCAGACTTCCGAAGCCGGCAGATTCCGGATCTATAGAGAATTCTATCTGTGTGGAATTATCTCGGGTGACTAGATTGTCCTGATTATCATACAGCTTCGCGCCTATGGTGTAGA
>CAIOIA010000045.1 GCA_903858295.1 uncultured Candidatus Peregrinibacteria bacterium
CGCCGCAGGCCCACAGGAATATTTAAATTAAAGCAGCAATTGAAACTCAAGGGAGTAGAGCCGGCAATCATCACGCAGGCCATAAACTCTGCCGCTCTCGACGAGACGCTATTAGCCCGCCATCTTCTCCAGAAGAAGCTTTCTTCCATGCGCATCACGCCAGCAGATCTGGAAACACCATTATCATTCGACAACTATCTCGACAGACATCTTCACTACGCGCAGCAAATCAAATTAAAACAAAAACTATACCGCCATCTCCTCTCTCACGGCTTCCCAGCAGCAACCATTTCTAAACTTCTCAACACAGCTTCCATTATGGAAGATGCTGATTAGCAAAAAAGCATCAGGTGCATTGATTGAAGTAAAAAATTATGATAATATTACAAGATTTACAAAACAAATCATTATAATTTAATAACAAAAATATGCAAAAAACAAATATGAGGAAGTTGGCGGTAATCGCATTAACGCTTGTGGCATTTACAACTTTTGCTCCGCTGGCGATGGCGACTGGATTTAATGCTAAAACAGTAACTCTTGCCTCTTATGTTGCAGGAGACACGACAACACTCACTGCAATATTTGAACCGGTAAGCGGATTTAATTCAATGGATAAATTTATTCTTACATTACCAGCTGGTTTTGCTTACCAGTCAGGTGGAACTAATGTCGCCTGTACATATCAAGCGCCCCTAATCGGTACAACGAACATTCAATCTTCCGGTATAAGTTTTAGTGGGCAGGATATTACTTTCACACGTAACACGATGGGAGGCAATATCGATACAGCATTAGCAATAACATGTGTTTATACTTTGATTACAAACACAAGTACTTCTGGTGGCTCAGGAGTATTCCCATTAGCTACACAACGCTACAATCTGATATCTCGTGGCTGGGACGCTCAAGACTCTGATTCTGCTGCAGGGGTCACCATCACCGCCGCCCCATCAAACGTCCCAGAATTCTCCACATATATGTATATTCTCACTATCCTCGCTGCAGGCTGGATGCTGAAGAACAAATTCCAGAAACAAGGCCAGGAGATTTAGTCCTCTCGCAATTCATCACAGTAGATAGCGCGACAAATACAAAACAAAAACCTGACGTCACTTCACCCGAAGCCGTCAGGTTTTTCACTCCCTTTACTTCCTTCCCCAGATCCGCTACACTACAGACGGTAAATGGATTTTATATAAAATCCTCCTTTTTCTTAGGCTTAAATTTCATTTCCCAGGCAATCTAACCATCTCACCATGCAATCACAATTCATCGCTGCCATAAACCAACTCTGTGACGAGAAGAACATCCCGAAAGATCAGATATTGGAGACCATACAGGCCGCCCTCCGCGCCGCATATCGCAAAGATTATGGCAACAAAGAGCAGAATATCGAAGTAGAAATAGACGAAAATCGCGAGATGACTACCGTCTATCTGGTCAAGGAAATAGTGAAAAAAGTCACAAACGCTGAGACCGAGATATCCCTCAAGGAAGCCCAGAGATACATGAAGAACGCGAAAGTCGGCGGTCAAGTGAAGATAGATGTGACTCCTCTCGAGTACGGCAGAATCGCTGCTCAATCAGCCAAACAGGTAATAATCCAGAAAATTCAGGAAGCAGAGCGCGATATCATGTATTCGAATTTCAAAGATCGCGAAAATGAGTTGATCAATGCGCTCGTTCAGCGCGTAGAATATGGCTCAGTACACGTCAATCTCGACAATAAACTCACCACAATTCTTCCTCAGGAGCATCAGATGCCTCGAGAGAGATATTATTCCGGACAGCGCATTAAGCTCTATCTGGACAAGGTAATCAAGACCAGCCGCGGCCCTCAATTAATCATTTCCAGAAGCCATCCAAGCCTGGTACTGAAGCTGCTCGAATTGGAAATTCCAGAAATCAAGAGCGCTCTGGTAGAAGTGAAAGCCATCGCGAGGGAGCCTGGAGTCCGCTCGAAGATCGCAGTCAGCTCAAACGACCCGAAGATAGATCCGATTGGCGCGTGTGTCGGCCAGAAAGGCGTGCGTGTCCGCAACATCATGGACGAATTGAACGGCGAAAGAATTGATGTGATCCAATGGTCTAAAGATGCTGAGGAATATATCCGTACAGCTCTCGCCCCGGCCAAAGTCGCTGCCATCGATATGAATAAGGAGACCAAGCGTGCCAAGATTTATGTAAATCCTGACCAGCGTCCTCTAGCCATCGGCAAAAACGGCCAAAATGTCCGTCTCGCCTCTAAGCTCACCGGCTATGAACTCGATATCATGGATATCGGAGAAATGACGGGCGCCGCAGCAGCTCAAGCTGAAGCCAAGAAAGTCGAGTTAATCCGAGACCTCACCGCTCTCTCTCCTGAATTGATTGCCAAGCTGGAAGCCGCCAATCTCACTATTGTCGAACAATTACATGGCCTCTCTGTCGCTGATTTGACTGGTCTGGAAGGCATTACTGAGGAAGAAGCCCTGCTTATTGCAGACGAAGTCAAGAAAGCTGAATAATTGAGATTTAGCATGACATCACCCGGGACAGACAGCTCGCCTCTCGATCTTTCAGCTCTGCATAATCAGTATTGGGGGCTGCGACACGGTACCAGCGAAGCCATCGAGCTCGGAATTATTGCCTATGATCCGGATGGACTGGGTGGGCGATACGGCCTCACTCCGCATGGTCGCGAAGAAGTCACCACTTCAGTCACGCAGGCATTAATGCAATACCCACAGTTAAAAAACTGCGTTTTTTTCGTTTCCCCATTACGCCGGACACAAGAGACTGCTGATCAGGCTGCCAAAATTCTCACCCCTACGGACAGAATCACAGCCGCAGAAATACGAGAAAGAAATTTCGCCGAATTCGAAGGCCAGTCTCTCGCAAATTGTTCCAAGATCTGGCCGTACGATGCGGAAGATCCATCCAGCGAACCTTTCGGTGTCGAATCCGTCAATGCAGTCCGCAGTCGCTTCTTCTCACTTATCCGGGGGATAGAAGACAAATATCAGGGCAGCACAATCCTGCTAATTTCCCACGGCGACCCACTTCATATAATCCAGGCAGCTTTTCAGGAAAATCACCCACCTGTCCGGCCAAACCAAAACCTCCACTTCAAGCCAGCCGAAATCCACCGCCTGAACTAACCCAAACACAGAAACCAAATCCTTCATTTCTTCAGGAATAGATACAAATCGATAAGGAGAGAAGAGTCCCTCCCCTGGCTGAGGACGATTATTGTCAATTTGGCATCTGCAGCTGTTTCATGCTATAATACAAGGATTTGTATCAGCACACATGACAGACCAATCACCGCTTAACTCGACCACGCCAGTAACTCCGGCAGCAGACGACACCTCCAAAGTGCCATCAATGCCTGTATTCAAGGATTCTGATCAGGGTAAATTCGTGATGGGACTGGCTCAGATCAACAGGCAGTCGAAAGAGAAGGCTGTCCAGGAGAAGGCCGCTTCACTTGGGCTGAATTACATCGACATCGCAGTAACGCCTATCAATTCGGATTTACTCAAACTCATTCCTGCGGAAGTCGCCAAAGCTAATTTGATTATTCCATTTTACAGACTTGGCACTAAGCTTCGGCTTACAGTAGCTCATCCGACAAATCCGGATACTCTAGCGGTAATTCACGGATTGCAGGCTCAGGGCTTGCTGATAAATCTGAATTTGTCTTCCGAGGAGGGGATTATGGAAGCGCTTCGAATTTATGATTCCAATCAGTATATCGTCAAGAAAGAGATAAATACGACACTGGACGAAACCCAGATAAAAAATTTCGAGAAAGAACTGAAGGAATTAGCGCTTCTCGGAGAGAAACTCAGAAATGTAAGCTCGGAAGAGGCAGTGTACCTGCTCAACGTAGGCGCCATCCGCGCCGGATCATCGGATATACATCTGGAGACCGAGTCTCAGTACGTCAGAATTCGTTTCCGCATAGACGGCCTGCTGCATGAGGTGTCCCGCATAGACAAATCAATCTGGGGCAACATCGCAAATCAGTTGAAATACATGTCGAATCTGAAAGTGAATGTCACGAATATCCCTCAGGATGGCCGTTTCTTCTTCGTGGTCAATGACAGGCAGATAGACGTGAGAGTTTCAGTACTTCCTACCGAATTCGGAGAAAGTTTCGTGATGAGAGTATTGGATAGTGGGCGCCACATAGTTAATTTCGAAGAACTTGGTTATTCGGGACAATATCTGCAGAAAATAGAAAATCTTACCAAAATCCATCATGGCATGATACTCATGACAGGCCCGGCCGGCTCAGGCAAGACCACATCGCTATATGCCATGCTTGCCAAATTCAATAAGCCCGAGAGCAAAATCATCACACTTGAAGATCCTATAGAATACCATCTCGAAGGCATTTCCCAGAGTCAGATAAACGAGAAGGGGGGATATAGCTTCGCGAGCGGCCTGCGCTCCATCCTCCGCCAGGATCCGGAAGTGATCATGATTGGTGAAATCCGAGACCTTGAGACTGCTGAGACAGCCGCGCAGGCCGCTCTTACGGGTAGAATTATGCTTTCCACTCTTCACACCAATTCTGCTATCGAGACCATTCCCCGACTGACCAATATCGGCTTGCCACCTTTCATGATTGCGCCCGCTCTGCACACCGTGGTCGCCCAGCGTCTGGCTCGCCGATTATGTACCAATTGTCAGAAGCAGCAGCCCATACCGCAGTCCACATTGGAGGAATTGCAGAAAATTCTGGAGATAATCAAGACTGTACGTCCATCAGAGACAATCACAATTCCGGAGACGCTTCCTGTGGCCGAGGGATGCGAGATCTGCAGTCATACAGGATATCGAGGGCGTATATGTGTCATAGAGATGCTGGAAGTGGATTTCGAGATGAAGGACTTGATCCTGAACAAGGCGAGTACTACGAAGATGATAGAATCCGCGCGTCGCAAAGGCATGATTACTATGAGAGAAGATGGCATACTGAAAGTCATACAGGGTCTCACCACTCTCGAAGAAGTTCATCGCGTGACAGCCAATTAAGCGCTCCAAGCAGGGCCTCTAGCCTCTCAAAACCAATTTCCCATCGGCTTCTTTAGATATTATTCCATCTACCTCCAGTATACTGATAGTACTGAGAATGTCTGCAATTCCTTCATCCATTTTCGTCAATAATTCTTCCACAGTCCCGGCACCGTCTCTCATGAATTCTATTATTTTCTGCTCCATTATCCCCATTTGACTGTGTCTGGCTTTCTGGAAGCTGCTCTCGAGTTTCAAATGCATTTGTACATCAGCTATGCAGTCCACCAGATGTGCTTCGCCGTTTTTTATCAGATTATTGCAGCCCTTCGACTGCACTCGTCCGGCCTCTCCGGGAAAAGCCAATACATTTTTCCCCTGCTCCAGCGCGCATCTGGCTGTGATAAGCGCCCCGGATCGCTGAGCGGCTTCGACTATTATTACAGTATCGGATAGCGCTGAGATAAGCCTGTTTCTCTCCAGAAATTGATATTTGAGTATAGGGAAAGTCACAGGATATTCTGAGATAATACTTCCACCACAACCGAGAATTTTCTGAGCCAAAGCATAATGAGATCTGGGCGTAATATTTCCTATACCGGAAGCCAATATCCCGATAGTCGGAGCATTAGCTGCGACTGC
>CAIOIA010000046.1 GCA_903858295.1 uncultured Candidatus Peregrinibacteria bacterium
AAAGCCGCTCCTATGGAGTTCTCCAGCCTCGGCGCCACATGGTCCCAGCTCTTGCCTGAAGGCACCAGCATCGCCATCGAAGTGAGACTGATAAGTCACGGCAAATATTCCGATTGGTATCCTCTCGAAGCTTCTATCGATCAGAAGGACGACACAAGCGATAACAATCTGGCTTCTGCTTTCATTACCACAAGTCTCGCCGACGGCTATCAGTATCGCATTGCACTCAACTCTATCTATGAAGATTCAACTCCTGTACTGGATCAGTTGAAATTCACTTTCATAAACGGAGGATCCCCGCAGCAGAAGACAAATTTACTTCTGGCTGGTCGCGGCTACAGAGCAGGACATGACACGGGCGCAAACTCAGGCACCACGGCTAGCATCACCTCCACTCAGACAGAAGGCGAATATCTGCCGGACAACTTTGATTCAAATTCTGTGATATACAAGGTGCGAAATCCACTCTCACGGCCAAGCGCTGACCCAAGCCAATACCAGGTTGCAGCGACTTCCGCCACCCCTCCTCAAAACGAGGAGATTTCACAGACGGCACAATTATCACAAATTACTCAAAATCAGACGGCTCTCCTCGCGCAAGCTGAAGCACTGACCACATTCACCACTCGCATCCGCCCTCCTGCAAGACCAGTCCGGCGCACACCATCCAGATCCACTTCCATACCGACTGCGGGCTCATCAAATCTCACTGCCGGAAAACTGAAAATCATAAGCCGAGCACAGTGGGGGGCAGATGAATCTCTACGCCTCTACAAACCATCTGCAAATGCCACCGAGCCGAAACTGGTGAATTTCGAAGACGATTATTACACCAAATATGCGAGCGAATTGAAGGAATCCAAACGCGTCACCACAGACGCAAACGGCAATCTGCTTACTTGGCCTCTCAGCTATCCCGAGTCTATAAAGAAAATCGTAATTCATCACACAGCCACCACCAAAAACCTGGAAAATCCGCAGACCGCCATCCGTGACATCTACATCTGGCACACGCTCTCGAAGGGCTGGGGCGACATCGGCTACAACTACATAATCGACCAGCAGGGCAACATCTATGAAGGCCGTTATGGGGGAGAAATGGTGGTCGGCGCTCACGCAGGCCGCGGTAATCACGGATCCATCGGCATAGCCGTACTCGGTAATTTCGAGGACAGTGATCCTCCACAGGCGGTTATCGATTCACTCACAGCACTCATCAGGGAGAAGGCCGTTCTCTATCATCTCGACACAGAGGCAGCGACTTCATTCCGTGGCGAGAATTTCCCAAATGTCATGGGACATCGCGATATCATGTCGACCTCCTGCCCTGGAGATAAGCTCTATGCCATGCTTCCGCTAATTAGAAAAATGGCTAAAGTAAACAATGTCACCACCGCAGCTCCTACTGTAAGCAAGGCTTACGATTTCGCATGGACTGATCATGTCCCTGTCATCACGGTGAATCCGAATACATCCAAAATGCTTTCATTCAAGCTCAAAAACACAGGCACTTCGAGCTGGTCACCTGCTACATATTTCCAAATCCGACCTGATCAGAATTCTCATACCTTCCTCAGAAATTCAGAGAAAATTCTATCAAGCACCGTCGGCCGCACCGTCGCTCCGGGGGATTCAGTAGACATACAAATACTCACCAAATCCACAGCTACAAGCGGTTCCACGATTGTAGAAATACAGCCAGTCATCGACGGAAGTCAGATAGTAGCACGCTATCTGGGCTTCGGTTACCAAGTCAAAACTCCAGCCCCTAAGCCAAAATATGACTATGAATTACTAAGTGTCATCTACAGCAAACAAGAATTGCATGCAGGCGATATACTCGGAGTAACTGTCCGTCTGCGAAACAAAGGTACTGCCCCATGGCAGAATTCCGGCAGTAATAAGGTCGATCTAGGCGCGGACAAACCACGAGATCATCTCAACTCACTGCTACTCACTCCTGGTACACGTCTTGCAAATATGCAGGAGGCACTGGTTCAGTCAGGACAGATAGCAACTTTCAATTTCCAGATACGAGTGCCGTCCGCCACAGGTCTCTACAAAGAATATTTCACACCGGTAGTCGAGGGCATACAGTGGATGAACAATCACAGCTCTTACCTTCAGGTCAGAGTAGGGGATACAAATCAGACAAACTCGCAGGAATTAGATCCGGAAGGGGATACTTCTATCACGCCATCAGTAGTGGCACCAGCTAAGCCTCCAGTCTCAACCCCTCCAGCCACTCCGTCACCAGCTTCACAGACACCATCTTCACCAGTCAGCGCTCCGTCCGCAGCTCCATCGACATCAGTCGGCTCCAGCAACAACATCTCCACCACTCCACTCGACATCACGGCTCAGCTCCGACCAATACGCATAGACCTATCATATCGCGGGAATCCGGCCACAATCTCGGGCGACGGCAATTTCTATATGTATGAAGGGGTAAGGAAAATTGCCTCTTTCCGTGCGAATGAATTAGTCTCAGTCGAATTCCGTAATTCCGTATTTCAGGTCACATCAGCATCAGGTATATGGACTGTGTCATCACGGCCCCGATTTATCCCGGGCACAGGCACCATACTCCGTATCGACAATTGGTCGCGACCATCTGGTCTCAGCTCAGACAACCAGTTCCGCGGCAATCTGGAAGTGATTTATTATAAAGATGAATTACATGTGATAAATGAATTGCCTCTGGAAGATTATCTAAAAGGCATTTCTGAAGAGCCCGGCTCCGAGCCGGATGAGAAAATCAAAGCCATCATGGTGATCGCCCGTACTTATGCGAGATTCTATATGGAAGTCGCGCGCAAATTCCCGGGTGCACCTTTCGATCTGACAGACAGCCCTCTGAATTCACAGAAATACACCGGATACAGTTTCGAGAAACGTTCTCCACGCACAGTCGGCTTCGCCACCGCTACAGCAGGCCAAGTCGTCACTTATCAGGGTAAACTTATCAAGACACCATTCTTCAGCAAATCAGACGGACACAGCACTATCTCAGCTCGCGACAAATGGGGCTGGACTGACGCGCCTTTCCTGATCTCTGTCGACGATTCTGTATGTAAGTCCAACGCTTTCTACGGCCACGGAGTCGGATTATCCGGATGCGGTGCTACCGCCATGGCCAAGCTCGGCAAAACCTACGATCAAATTATTAAATATTATTATCAAGGCACAGCAATCACTCAAACCAAATAGTTATGTATAAAGAAATTCCACAACACAAAGGTATGCGTCCTCTACCACCCGAAGAGACAGGCGGGGTATCACGTATCAACCTCACTCGCGCTACAAATCTGAAGCCGCGAATACGCCCAAAAGCGCCGTCAGAAATTCGCAATATCACGAGAAAACTTGAAGCTTTCGCAGCTACAGAAAATCCTTCAGACCGAGAAGCCCTCAACATGATAGAAGAGGCACGCGGAGTCATACTTCAGCTCCGTCTGAAGAAGAGCAAATCTCCAAATCGCAAAGCCGGCGGCCGCCACAATTCCCCACACACATCGAAGAAACTCCCGCCCAAATACAATCAACACTAGGATTCCGCCACACTTTTCACTTTGCGCTTTGCGCTATGCGCTCCTCCAGCCACGCTTTTTACTTGGCGCTTTGCGCTATGCGCTCCTCCAGCCACACTTTTCACTTTGCGCTTTGCACTTTACGCTTTACACTTACACTATTCATCAAATCCGGCACCCTCCGCCCTCCCATGCCTCTCCGCCTTCACATCCTTACCATCCATAATCACCACGAATTCACCCTTAGGCGTTTTCTGGCTGAAATAAGTCAGTAATTCGGCTGCACTTCCCTCCACAAATTCCTCAAATATCTTGGTCAATTCTCTCGCAATCACCAGTTTTCGCTCAGGGAAATATTCCGCCAATTCTCCCAGTGTCTTCACTATGCGATGAGGCGATTCGTAGAACACCACAGTATTCTGCTCTTCCTGCAGCGCCCGCAGCATAGTCTGGCGGCCCTTCTTCATAGGCAGAAACCCCAGATACAGGAAATGATTTATCGGAAGTCCCGAAGCACTGAGCGCAGTGAGGAAAGCAGAAGGGCCTGGGATAGGCACTACCTTAATCCCAGCCGCTCTCGCCGCTCGGATAAGCACGAAGCCCGGATCAGAAATCCCCGGCGTCCCCGCATCCGAGATAAGCGCGACATTCTTGCCTTCTTTCAGCATGCCGATAATCTCATCGAGCTTCCTCTGATCGGAGAAAGCGTGGAAGGAAGTAAGTCTGGTCTTGATTTCATATTTCTTCAGAAGCACGCCCGAATTTCGTGTGTCCTCTGCGGCTATCAGGTCCACTTCTCGCAGCGTCCGGAGCGCGCGCAGCGTGATGTCCTCCAGATTTCCTATGGGTGTCGCGATTATATAGAGCATAAATTAATTAAATATTTTCTGTTTCGAAGTAGAAATCATCGGCGCAAATTTATATTTCGGCTGAGCAATTTTCACGGGTAGGGGACTGCAGGTCATAAAATCCTTCACAAGTCTATATGTATCAACATTTTCCGATACGCTTTGCGCTTTGCGCTTTTCACTTTGCGCTTTCACCGCTTCCCGCGCTTCTTCCGCCACACAAGTCACTTCATACAACTCTGCCCCAGTGACCAACGCCAAAGTATTGGCTACAGTTACCCCGATTCGAGTAGAAGCAAATCCGCCAATTCCATTGAAAACTACAATTTTACTCAGCTTCTTCCAGCCGCTCTGAGGGCCAATCAATTTCTCAATTTCAGGAAGTACGCGACTCACCTCATCTTTCGCGGACGTCCATTTGCTCTCAGCAATCAGCTCCAGATCTTCATCCAGTATCATCAATTCAATCTCAGGCCTGACTGTTTGTATGACTAAAATCATAATTTATAGTGGGCAATAGCCGCCGGCGGGATTCGCGTCACTGGATGGGGGTGTAGGAGCAAAAGTCCCAATCTTATAAGTATCGCTACCCATATAGCTTCTCACCTCACTCTGGATACGGGATGTGATAGTCGTTTGCAAGGTCAATTTCGGGACATCATCGGGATTGCCAAATTTCGTAAGCTCCTCAGCGCTAGGCTGCACGGTAAGGCTAATAGTCACTTCTGGCTGCGCCCCAGTCTCTCCGCCCTTGTCAAAAGCTTTTCTCGGATCATCTGCAGGTGTGATGGTGAAATTAAGTCCAGTCACAGCAGTACGAAGCGGACTAATAGGCACGAAACCGGTGTAAATTTTATTCGAGTTGAATTGCTGCGGCTTGAGAAAGTCTTCCAAATTATCCATTGTCGATGGGCAGTCATATCCGACTTTACAACAAAACTTACTCGCTCCACCTCCACACCCCCTCCACTGCTCAGTCACACCATCACGATTATTATCCTCCCCCTGTATCTCTACTTCAGCCAAAGCAAATTCACCCGGACTGCTTCCGGCCCCCTCTTTCACTTGCTTCAAAGCAAATACAGTCTTCGCAGTCCCTTCTTTATTTATTAGATATAATTGTTCGCGCTGATAGCTGTTTGTCTGACTGACATCACAATTCACTCCATCAGCTTTCGGACAGAAGGCATCAGAGGGAACGCCACCGTTCTTCCCCGGATAAGGGAAAACACCAGTATTCAAGTCCACCGATGGCTTATATACTACGCATTCTTGACCTGTATATGGAGTAGTGTCATTACAATAAGCCCCAAGTTTTCCAGGACTAGCATCCAGATTGCCCTCAATCCCTTCGCCAGGATTATAGAATTGCGCCGCATAACACCCATACAAATCTCCATACTGATTCGACGCATTTATCGCTTTGTTGAAATATTCCTCATAATCTATGGCATTATTCTGAGCCGCGCGCGAAATCCTCTCCATCATGAACCGCCCGTCTTCATATATGGCATTCTCCAGATTCAGCCGCCCCTGCACGCGTATGATATTGATAAACACAGTCATCACCAGCAGCCCGGCCGCAGTAAAGAGAGATATAGATATCAGCAGCTCGATAAGAGTCAGTCCTCTTTGCCTATTCTGTGTTCTCGGCATCAGCATGCGCTTATTTATAGCTTAATAAAGTCGACCCAAGCCGAATCTCATGCACAGTCGGTCCGTCCAGCCATTGCACTCTGCATACCACAATCATGGCGTTAGCTTCGGTCGGATTAGACTCTTCTACATTTCCATTTTGCAAGTCAATTTTCTTATACTGCACTTCCACACTTCTATAATATTTTGTTGCATCTAGCTTAGCCCCAGTCACAGATTCACTCGCCATAATATCCTTATCATCTGCTATCGTGCCAACACCATCACTATCAACTTGAGCATTCGTATCCCAATAATAAATCAAATATTCATTTTCTCCTGAAGACGCACCATCACTCAAATCCAGCTTTGCATCCAAAGCTTCAGAAAGTGAGCTACCAAGACCAAACCCCTGCTTAGGATTAATCGTCTTAGCCGAATTCGCCTCAGGAATAAGCTCACCATCTCCGCATATTCCAGCACTACTCTTCATATTCCAACAATTCTCAGTATCGGCGCTATACGCCATCCAATTCGAATCGCGCAAATTTCGCATATATTCCAGTCCGCTCTGAGCCAGATTGGTGGCAATAAGAGCGTCTTTATTGAAAAGATTTGCCTGTATGGAA
>CAIOIA010000047.1 GCA_903858295.1 uncultured Candidatus Peregrinibacteria bacterium
CTCCCCTTGGCTGTGTTCTGCGCTGAGGCTATCCCAGAAAAAGCTGTGATTGAAGTGCTGTGCGGCATTGTTGTAGATAGCTTTGACGCCCTCCTGATGCGATTTCCGTATGACGGATTCCAGATTCAGTTCGGCGTAGGCTGGGTTTGCTGCGATGGCTTCATTTAGCTTGGTGACGTATGTGTTGTGGTGTTTGCCGTGATGATATTGAAAAGTTTCGGCAGAGCAGAAGGGCGCGAGAGTGGCCGGGTCGAAGGGGAGAGCTGGTAATGTGAAAGGCATGGTGAAGGCGTTTAGATTGTAATTGTGGAGAGAGTATATCAATTAAATTGACCTTTGAGAATGTTTTTACGCTGGGCTTCCGGGTAGCGCTCTATGGCGTAGCGTAGTGTGGTGCGGGGCATCTGGGGGTAGTGGGTGACTAGGAATTTGTCGAGCGTGGAGCGATCTCTTTTGCCTACTTCGCGGAGCATCCAGCCTACGGCTTTGTGAATAAGGTCGTGCTTGTCGTACAGAAGCAGTTCGGCTATTTGCAGCGTGTCACCGAAATCTCTATGCGATATGAAGCACGCCGTAGCTATGATGGCGATGCGTCTTTCCCAGAGATTTTCGGATTTCACCAGTCGGTATAATATTTCCCGTGGTCTAGTGAGCAGGAATTCTCCTACAATTCTACAGGCGGAAAGGTCTACCAGATCCCAGTTGTTGATGTTCTCCGTGTGTGCGAGGTAGAAATCATAAATAGCCTTTTGTGTCAGCTCGTCTTGCTCGCGCACAGCTCTCTTCATCTGCGTCATGAGAATGATAAGCGCTATCATGCGAAATTCGTGGTACTCAGAGGTGATCAGCTTGTCGAGATCATGTAAAGTGAGATGTGGATATTTTTTCGCGATACTTCGTTGTATTGGCATCGTGAGGCCGAGGAAGATGTCACCTTCGGCGTATTCGCCCGGTCCTGTTTTGAAAAATCTTTGGAGAAGAGTGGCTTTCTCCGGGTCGCCCGCTGCTAGTATTTCGGAAGTGAGAAGCTTGAGGGAATTTCCTCTTATGGTAGCTAATTTCTCAGACATATGATGATTTATGAATTTCTGGAATTGTACCATAATTTGCATTTTGCATTAGTATTGTCGTTCTTTCGTTTTGTGCTATAGTTGCGCGGATAAAACATATACAAATAATATGACTATGAATGGAAATGGGGTGGAGATATCATCAAGAAGCGGTAAGCTTAAGAAGCTGCTTGCTGATTTGCTTGTAAGTCGAGCTACTGAGAAGGTGCGTGGTGCTCCCGATGTTCAGAAAGATGATGCGCCTCCGGATTCGATAGTGGGTGAGGTCCCGGTAGGACACCCTAAAAATGGATTCTTTAAGTTATTCTCCGAAAAAGAATTTGCTGAATTGGTTAGAGATTTCTCGCCTTCTAAGTCGGGCGTTACTAGAGAAAGCGTTGCGCCTAAGCGCAGAGTGGTGAGTGATGCACGAATGTCGAAAATATATGAATGCCTCCCTACTGATGCTGATTGTGAATTGGCTTTGGAAGAATTGATGGAGGAGAAAGAACAATTAAAAAGAATTCAAAAGGATGATTCTCCGAAGAAAACCGTAGAGGAATTGCGTGCGAAAATCTCGTGGCTGGATGATGAGATAGAAGCGACAATGCTGGAAATGTCGAGATGGGCTGATGACCCGATGAAAGCTAGAAGAATAGCAAGTATGGAGGACGAAGTGAAAGATTGGCAGGATCAGAAGGCTGCGATCGAGAGACAAATTGAAGACAAGTTACAAGGTGCAGCTCTTGATGTCGGTCAGTTGGATTTGTTGATTGCGGATATCGGCACATTGCGTGGATATTTCGCTAGGAAAAGCAAGCAGATAGGATGGTTTGAGGAGCGTTTCAGCCTTGCGAAGGCTCATCAGAAAAGTTTCGTGGATCAGACAGAGACAGGAAATCTGAGTATTGATCGTGCTTCCAGGCAGCGTGATTTGTGGGCTGAGGATAGAAGACAGCAGATTATCGCTGATCATTCTACGGCAGTCAGACGATGCGTGCAGGGACTTAAATTGATTGATGGTTGTTATGATCAGGAAGTTAGTTTGCGTGATAAGACGCTTCAGTTTATGGGTCATCGTCATAGAGATTCTGTCGCAGATAGGCAGGAAGTGCTTGGGTTGAGACCGTCCGAGATGGAAGTGAAGATGACTCTTCTGCATGTCGGAATTGAAGATAATGCCCAAAATAGAGTGAAGATGGAGAAATATTTCGGCAGTGCGGATTATTTCCAGAAGAGAGAATATTTCAAAGGAGTGAAGGAAGCTGCACTTGCTGCTGTGCATAAGGATGGAAGTCAACTCAGGGAGCGTTTCTTCCTCGAAGATAAGGGTGAGATTGATTCACAATTTGAGGATATGGTGGAGTATTTCTATACCAATCAATTGGCTATCAGTTATAAGACCCCTGTTGCCCGGTTGAATGCGGAAAATGAATTGCATAATGGACTTGTGAACTGGAGTACGGCGAATCTCAGTATTGATCCGGGCAGACCGAGCATGGTTTTCCCTTCATCTTATGATAATGCTGTTTTCTCAAATTCTGCAGTGCGTATCAGCCTACTGAATATGGCCGAGTATGCCAATCGGCCTTTGGGTTTTGCTTATTATGAAAATGTGCAGGGTGCGGGTCCTAGGAAAGAGGTGGCCGAATCCCGCTATAAGCATGAATTTAATCAACTTTTGCCGTATCTACAGCGTCTATATGTGAGAGGAGTGAGAGATGATAAATATTGTCGCATGATCGTAGATATGATGAATGCGGAAGCTCGCGGATATGTGATCTTTGTCCCGGGTGAAGGCGTGAGTGTGAATGAGCAGGATACTACCGATGTCGAAGCTAGATTGGTAAATAGTCTGATCGCAGATATGAGGATTGAGCTTGGCCTCCGCAAGGCGGCGGAAGAAGCCAAGAGGATGACTGCGTTGGCTGAAGAGCAGCGCCTCCGGCAGGAGAAAGCAGAGAGGACTGCGCGCTTTGATGAGGTGGCGAAAATAGTAGCGCTGAAGAAAGAATTGGCTGAGCGAGAAGCTCTCAGTATACGTGATTTCGAAGTGATGGGACAGGCTGTCATCGATAGGGAGACTGCTAAAGTACGACAGGAGTATCAGATGCAGCAGTTCGAGGAAATGAAGAAAGGATTTTTATCGTTGTTTGTGGGTGGCGATACTCCGAGTCTGGAAAGTACTCTGGAAGCAGTTGTGCGTGTTTTGGATGGTCCAGGCCATTATTTCACACCTGATGTACCGAGGACATTTGCTGATTTGGATGATTTTATCTTGAAGGTAAATAGGTACTTCCTTGAAGTGCAGAGATTGTATGAGGCCTTGGAGCAACAGTTGGCAAAAGCAGAAGGAAAGTTGTTTGTAAGGAAGAGCAAAGCGGCCAAGATGAAGGAAATACTTGCGACGAGGGAGTCTGTCTATCAGTCTCTTAATGATAAATTTATCGGAGGGGAATTGGACACCAGGAAAATTCCGAAAGGCTATGCTTTACAGGCTGCGATGAGAAATACTGAGAAAGAGTTGGGCAAATTCCGAGGGTATATTCACTCTGTCTATCGTGAGTTTCTGATCCATGAACAGGCGAGAATGTCGAAATATGATGAATTGCTTGCCATGGATCCGGCCTCCGATGCGTTGGAGCTGAATAATAGGAAACTGGATGACATCTTCAAGAACAAACCTCTTGCCACCCTTCTTATACCTCTTAGTGAAGATCCTGTAGGAGCTTTGATTGTCAGGAAGGTGATTTGGGAAGGGTTGGCCGCTAATGGTCAGCCTGCTGGACTTCTCGCAATAGAGAGACATTTCTCGAGTTATGCTGAAGATGTGAAGCATATGACTGTCACTGAATTCAGGAGCAGACTACAGCGTTATATGGAGAAAGAGGGGGCGGGGTTTGAGCTCTCTACGGCGTCGGGTTCAGGTCAAATGTCAGCGCGGTAGTGTATTCTCCCATCGGTAAAGCGGAGATATTGGCATAATCTATCATCAGATGAAGGGTGGTGGTGAGAGCGCCTTGTAGAGGGTTCTCGCTGCTTCCGCTTGGGACATTTCTGGTGTCTATGAGAGTGATTGGTGAGCTGAGTTTGCGATCATCGGCTGCGTCTGTGTGTACGTATGTGCTGCGATCTGAGAGAGACTGGCTATTCTGCAGATAATTGGCCAGGAATTGGCCGATTTGTGATGCGTTGTACGTATTGAGAGAATTTACCAGATCTGAGCTGGCGAGATATATTTTGTTTAGAGGGATGCATACATTATCTATACTACAGAAATCACCGGCTTGTAGAGTCACGGTATAATCTGCTGCAGTGCCGCGACTTTCATCCACGCTCAGAGTCAGACCCGGTGAGAAATTCGGAGTGTTCTGGCCGCTGGAAGCTTGAGGGAAGGCGAAGCTCTCTGGTGGAGTCATCAGCACTTCTCCTGTGACATTCGCGATGATATCTGTAGAAGTGGCCCCGTAGTCGGTAATACTGGAAGTAAGCGGCCGAATGAAAATATTGTTATAAGCCGGATCCGTACTTGTGGCTGTGAGATGTATGAGGGCTGTGGTGGTGCCGTCGACAGTGGCGTTTACCGGGGCGGTGGTGGTGATGTATTGATATGTATCCCAGTTCTGCGTAGTGAATATCACTGCTGTGGAAGTAGGGGATGCAGGTGTGCTATCAGGGCTTAATTTTATGCGATTATCATCAGCAATGATAGTAATTGTGACATTGTCAGTCGGAGCGGAGGCCAGCTTGATACCGAAAGTGTTTGTGCTAACGCCTTCGATCATATTGACGGTGGATTTGTCTAGAATTGCTCCGTCTATACTTAGTGGAGCGTAGTAGTTCGTATGTTGCGGTGAGAAATCAGCGGGCTCTCTGCCGGAGATATAATTGGCGTTATTGCCCGTCTGATGGTCGTTCTGACTGTCATTGTCTATCATGCGGAAGCAATATGAACCTTTCGCGCCAGCTGTGGCCTTCAGCGAATATTCTACTTCTGTGAAATTGCGGCGACCGAGTAGAATTGTGGATGTGACGGCAGCGCTCTCTTGTACCGTGCCTGGTATGAACGCCTCGTTATTTTCGCTGAGCAATCCTGAGACATTACTTGTGGGGTTGCCGTCTGTGATATTATCGCTGGCTTGCAGAGTGAAATCGTCATTCGGGACATTGCTCCATGTATAATTGGAATCATTGGCCTGATTGCAGTACTCGGCGTCGATATTTGGAGCTGATTGCAGTCGTAGCGTGTTGCGGGTTGCTGTAGAGTAGCTGGTGATTTGATCGCCATCGCTGTGATTTCGGATTATGAATCCTTGGCCGAGAGATGGAATTAGCAGATTTGCTTTTATGGACTGAGTGTTCGGAGAAGGATAATTCAATTCGTCGTAAGCGTCGTCATGACTGAAGTCTGTCAGGTCGATGCGGTAAATCTTGTATACCGGGAAGCCTATGCTGAAATTCTGATGAGACGCGATGAAGTAAGCGTACTGATTGGCCACATCTATTTGTGCTGTGGTACCTACATTCTGGTTCGATGCGAAATTGAAGAATTCCGCTCCGCTCAGAGTGTCGGTAGTAGAGAAAGAAGGGTCTGATGTCTGTAATCTGGCTGCTACTTCGAAGGTGCGGTTCGGATCGATGTCGACTTTGGTGATGTACGCTTTGCTCAAAGTAGAGCTTTGCTCGAGGCCCGGGTCTGTTGAGCTACCGAAGTAGGCATATCCGTTTACCGTGTCTATCACGGCGCTCTGAGGGCCGACCATTTGGCTTGGGCTTTGGTCAGGGTTAGCTACTAGAGATATCTCTTTCACTCTGACGGGTGGGAGAGATGGGTCTACATTCAGATCCACCTTCATGATTTTCGAGTATGTCGTGCCATAGGCCAGATAGAGGTATTGATTGGTAATGTCGATGATTGAGGCATTTATCGGGTCGGCGGTTTTGGCTATTTTCAATTCACCGATTCTGGTCGTATTCTGTGTTGGTCCATTCAGTTTGATTTTTAGTAGACGGGCATAGTTGGCGGCCTCTCCTTCTATACTGCCGCTCAGAGTGACATACAGGAAACCATTTGTCAGATCTATCTCGGCGTCCTGTGAGACCGGCCTGAAAGTCGTGCCGGTTGGCTGTGTCAGGATGTTTATGACTGTCTCGGTGGTCAGATTTACTTTATATATTTTCACTGCGTCTGCGCCGCTGCTTATCGGACTCAGTATGAAATACATCAGGTTGTTCGTGGAATCGATGAATATATTCGTGATATTTTCGCCGATGACGCCGCCATTGACCGCTATATCGAAATAGGTCGGAGACTGGCTTATGTTATTGCTGTCGTATTTGTAAAATCTTATTCCTGCGCCGTTGTAATCAGCTGTAGGGATGTAGAGCGTGTGCGTGGTTGTATTGATAGCCATACTCTGAAAAGCCCGGAAATCTTGAGTGGACTGATATGTGGGGAGTGGTCGTGGGCCTATGTCTGCATTTGCGAGTGGCGCTAATTCATCAGAGTTTTCGGCAAGTTTATTCAGTCGTGGGTCTGCGAATATGTCGAAATTATTTACACGCGAGATATTCATTCTCAGACGGAAGTGATCCGCTGGATTCAGGTTGTAGTAAGGTGTGTTGGTGTCGTCGACCGGAGTCGCTGTAAGCTCATTGCCATCATCATTGCGGAAACGGTAATTGTATAGATTCAGATTGGCCAGGCTGGCAGTTGTGACAGTGGGATGAGAATTAAGTGTCGTGTTTGGCCCCTCCGTCTCGTCTACCGCCACAGTGATAGGGGTAGTGCCGCTGGATCCTGACAATCCTGCGTCTTTGTATATCAGGAAGCAAGCCCTACCGAAGCTGTCCGTCTCATCGTTTGCAGAGATGGTCTGTACCGGATTGTCGCAATCCACTTGATGCACTATGAAATTATTTGTGATTTCCTGATTGAGATATACTTGTCTACTTGGCAGTACGAGACTGCCTCCATCACGGGCTACAATTTTCAGATAAGCTGCATTGTATCCGCTGTATTTACTGAAGTCGTATGTGGCGGAGTGAATTGGTTCGATGAATGGATTGCGGATTTCCACTGTGGACAGATCAGGATCCGCGATGTTGGCTGCGAGTGTGGTCGGCATCATGGAGATAAATGAAATCGCAGCGAATGTCCCTATGATTCCGAGTTTCGCAATGACCGGAATATTTATCCGGCATATTCTGCGACAGTGATTGTTTTTGTTTTTGGCTGCCATCAGGGCTTTTGTGACTTTCATCTCCTGGCTGAAGTCTAGCATATCACTCAGCTTGACCGCAATCCAATGATTGATAGACTGCTGAAGAGATCGTCTGTGGATATCATTATAAGAAATATATGGAAGTGAAAAACAAAATCGCAGTTGTGACCGGAGCGTCTAGTGGCATAGGATATGCTTTGTCTGCGGAATTGGTGAAGGCTGGCGCGAAAGTATATTGTCTGAGTCTCGATAAGCCTGCTGTTCCGGTCGATGGGGTGGTGTATCTGGAGGTGGATTTGACTCAGGAGAAAGCTGTCGCCGATGCTGTCCTGCAGATAATGGAGCCGGTGGATATTCTGGTGAATAACGCCGGAGTTATGAGAAGGGGGCATTATTATGAGATCGGGGCTGATGACTTCGATCTGGTCTGGAATGTGGCTGTGAAGGGGTATTGGCTGATGTTCAAATACTTGAGAGATAAATTGGTGAATGGCGCAATGACTGTGCAGATTAATTCGAAGAATGCACTGGTGAAGAAGGCTGATACTTTCGTCTACACTCTATCGAAACTCGCTGATCTGGAAATAGATGCGTTGGTGGCTCAGGACAGGCCCGATCTGGACATGCGTGTGGCTCATCTTGCGCGGGTGGATACGGCTCTGGAGTGGACTGGATATACTGAAGCGCAGAAGGCGGAGAAGATAGTGACGGCTTTGTCTCCTGAGCGAGCGGGTGAATTGGTCTCTGAATTGATTAGATCTGATTTCACTAGACTTGTACCTCTCGGAGAGTCGGTGGAATACAGAATGGAATGATATATTTATATGATAATGACTCGCTAATAATATATATTTTTGGCTTGTTAATGTAAAGTTTTTGCTATGTCAGACGAAATCGGCTAAAATGCTGTGGAAAATTTTCACTTTATAGAATTATATTTTTATGGAGTTTCTCGTCAGTAAAGAATTCATTGTTAGTGGTGGTTATCTTTTGATTTTCTCGATGGTTTTCGCTGAGACAGGGCTTCTTCTGGGAGCTTTTCTGCCTGGAGATACTCTTCTCTTCACTTCCGGACTTCTGGCTTCTGTGGGGTATCTGAATATTGCGATTTTGATTCTCATCTGTTTCCTGGGGACTGTGCTCGGGGATAATCTCGGATATTATCTGGGAAAGAAATATGGCCATAAGGTTTTCCATAAGAAAGATTCTTTGCTCTTCGATATAGATCATATAGATAAAGCTGAGAAGTTTTATAAAGCACATGGAGGGAAGACAGTGATCTTCGGACGATTTCTGCCCTTCGTCAGAACTGCGGCGCCGATTCTGGCCGGTGTAGGGCGGATGAATTACAGAACTTTTCTGATTTATAACCTGTTTGGCGCTGTACTCTGGGCTGTCACCTTCTGCATGCTAGGCTATGTCTCAGGTCTGCTGATTCCGAATGCTGAGAATTATATTATGCCTATTATCTCTGTAGTGGTGGGTGGGTCTATCCTCATCGCCGCGGTTACCGTGGCGCGGCATTATTTGAAGAAACGCCGAGGTGCATAGTCGATGCTTTCCGCATGGCGGTTATGGTCTTTCCAGTTGTCTTTGAAATTTCCCTGTGAGGCTCATGGGGGCGCGGTCCAGCCAGGTCGGGAGGTGGCTGATGGCTTTATATACTTTCTCTGCGATGGCTGTGGTGAAGTAAGTGACGTTGAGCTCTGCATGAAGAGGGAAGTCGGATTTGAATTTGTCTACGAGTGGTGTGATACTGCGGAACGCATTGTCTACAAGCCCCATCTCTTTCAGATAATCTCCTTCGAAATATACTGTTCCGTCGTGGTTTCGAGGATTATTTATTTGTCGCAGAATTTCTGCTATTAGTTCTTCCTTCGAGACCGCGTCGGTTCTGTCCAGTATTTCCAGTAAATCGTTGATTTCTTCGTTGACCGCTGCGTCAGGCGTGCCTTTACCGCGAAGTTGTTTTATCCTTTCGGTTCTAGGAAAGTCCGGTGAATCGGATAAATGCCACATGAATACAGACCGGCTCAGAGCGGATATCTCATTGCCCAGGAAAGTCAGATCGAAGGCTGCGCTGCAGGCCTTGGTTCCCACATATGTGTGTACGGACGCTTTCTGTCTGTCGAGATAGTCCACCGACCAGTTGACTGTATCTTCCTGATCCACTTCGCCGCCTATAGAGTCAATCCAGAGCCCGACTTTCATCCTCCCTGTCAGAAGTGTTTCTAGAAGTTTCTCGTTTATTGTTTTGGATTCGAGAAGTGTCTCGACTATATTATTTGCTTCGAGTATTTTCTGTCGTAAGAGGGTTTCTTCAGCAGGTGAGAGGCCATCTTTATATCCTAGAGTTTTGGTCTCTTCGATAATTGCGAGAAGTTCCAGAATAGGGGATCCTGATATTGATTTGTGTCCACTTCTAGTGATAACGCTGGTGAGCAATGGTGACTGGCCGGCACAAATCTCCCGATCGGCGATGATAATCATCTCTCCGTCGAATGGTCCTTCTAATTGAGTGGTGTGCTGATTCAAAATGGTTTGGATTTATTATTTTCTTGTCTCTGGGTCGGTGAGGTCGCTGACTCTTGAGAAGCCTAATTTGCCGCATTGATCTACAAGTGTCAGGTGATATCTGTCCTTTGCATTGTTGATGTAAGAAGCGTGGGACATTAACTCGTTTGTGTCGTTCAAGCATTTTCTTACTCGTGCTGATGTCCCATCACATTCGCAGAGTATCAGGCCTTCAGATGTTACTAATCTGCGGGATAAATCAGTACTATTTATGCCTGTAAGAACGAGAATCGGTTTTTTCACACGCTCTTCTTCTAGTCTAGTGGAGTTATATAAAGTAATACTGGTTTTCATGAATCTGTTGGATACAAAATAATTTGACTATAGCAATATAACAAATGCCGCTATTTTGTCAAGTAGGGTGTTTTATAACAATATTCTTCACATCTTCGATGTCTGACTGCGGTCTCCCGCCTATTTTTCGTATACTCCTATTATGTGGACTTTTGTGAATTGTAGTGGCCGCCAATTCATGATTTTCTCCAGTAGACATGCAAACTTGAAGAGTGTCTTATTGAAGCTGATATATGAAGGATCTCCGTTCAGTACAAGTAGAGATTTTTTGAAACCTATAGTCTCCAGCGTCTTCGCCATTCGCCCTACTGTATTTATTTTATATTGTTTCGGATATGTGTCATGTTCTTGGCGATTATAGAGTTTTCTGGTGAGGAAATCGTGAAATATCTCAGGTATAAGCCGAATAATCCAGACATTATAATTCCAGGCATTTGGTGTCAGAAATATCACTTTTCCTCCGGGCTTCAATACTCGGAAAATTTCCAGAAATGCTTTTTGTGGATCTTGTAAGTGTTCAAGTACCCATGCGGAAACGACAATATCGAAGAATTCGTTGTCGAATGGTAGCTTCTCCACGGTGCCGACGCGTTTATGTTTAATGAAAGCGTTTTTATCAATGGCTTCTTTATCAGGATCTATGCCGTAACTATGAATTGTCTTGTCATGGACTCCCCTTAGGAAATCTCCATGACCACAGCCTACGTCCAGGATTTTGGTTTCGGTATCGGCGTTAGCTTCGATAATTTTTCGGTATACGGTTAGGCTATCTTCCCAGTCCGGTCTCAGCTTTCGATATTCCCGCCTGTAATGTTCTTGTTTGTTCATGAGAAATTATATTGTTTTCTACCCCAGCTCGATAAGAGCAACGCTGATTATACCCAGTAATATGCCTAGTTTACTGGTTACTGATATTTCTTCTTTGAAGAACACCACGCCGACAATCACGACTATTATCAAATTCAGAATTGTGAAAAGTGAGACGGCTTTTGATAACATTTCGTGCTTCAGAGACAAAGCCCAGAATAATGTGCCCACTGTGTAGATGCCGAACCCTACCCAGAGTAGTAGTGGCTTGTCTGACAACACCCATTTTTTGAAGAACACGTCACCAGTGATTTCCAGTGAGACGCCTAAAATTGTGAAAATCCAGAATAGTATTGTTGGTGACATTTTTTGTGTGGAATAAGCGCTAATGATTCATATTAGCTTCTATTTAGAAGATAATAGCTGGCATTTAGTATTGTCGCGAAGCTGACCCAGAGCAGATAGGGGATATTGATGTACGCTGCAATTGGTTTTATTTTGTGGAATAGAATCATCGTCATAACTATGCTAATCCACAATAGAATGATTTCCACCAATGCAAAACCTATCAGATGGAAATAGAAGAAGATAAAGCTCCAGCCGAAATTCAGAAGCAATTGGAGCATGAATGACAGTATTGCCCGGTCACGTCCTCGGGTTGCCTTCTCCTTCCAAATTATGAATAAAGAAATACCCATGAGTATGTAGAGAGATGTCCACACAGGCCCGAAAATCCAATTTGGTGGATTGAATGAAGGTCTGATCAAGGTCGCATACCATTCTGGTACCGATTGTGCGGTAAATATGCCTGCTACCGCTCCAAGGCTTAATGGTAGAGCGATAGATACGATCAGTTTGAAGAGTTTGGATTTGTTCATGTTTGTGATGGTTTAATCAGATCCTACTACTTTTAGTATAGGCTTCAAATACTTATAAAATGGCTCAAATTCTGTGTATAGTACGGCATCTATTCCTGCCGCTCTTGATCCCTCGACATGTGAGGCCGTATCATCGATAAACAAGATTTGGTCTTTCTCAACGCCGAGTTTCTGCGATATATTCTCGAAAAATTCGGCCTGTGGTTTTTTGTGGCCTAGTTCTGCAGAAGAGAAAACACCGTCGAAGATCTGGTCAAACCCCATTTCTTCCCGCATGTATTGAGTCCGATATTTTTCTTGATTAGTGGCTAGATAGCAGGATATGGCGTTCTTCCGTAATTCTTGAATCAAATCTACGACCTGCCCATCTATTTTATGCTCATGCTGGAACCATTGTCGTAAGAAGCTGTCGACATCTCCCTCCCATTTCCATCTATCCAGCCATGGAACGATAACTTCCTTCAGATCAGCTCTGCCTGTCAGGCAGTCCTGGAAAATGCCTTTGTAGAAGGGGAGCATATCCTTCTGTGACAAGCCTTGTGTTTTCTGATAGTGAGTGCCAAACGTCTCTGTGCGGATCACTACGCCGTCAGCATCGAAAAGGATTACTTGTTTGTTCATGAGACTTTTAGATTATCTAGCGAATTTTAATTTATTAGGCGGCGAAATCAAAATTTTTCTTAGTTTATCATTATGTAATTTCAGAAGTGTTGGGAACTGTGAGTGTGTTGGCGAAGGCAATGTGTCCAGCCTAAACCAGCCTATCTCGTCGAATTTGTGAGGCTCTCCATTGGCGACCTGTGATCTGTCGACTCTGACAGCGAAATCAAGTGCGATCCAATGTGTCTTAGTGCCGTCTTGTAACACTCTATGTACATCTCTATAGCCTAGAAATTCATGATCTAGAACTGAAGTACAATACTCTTCTTTAATTTCTTTCTGCAAAGTATCCATGACGGTATCACCATTTTCGAGGCCTCCTCCTCCCGGATCCCAATTACCATGCTCGTCCCGGCATTTCTCTGATCTTTTACTCATGAGAAAATTTCCTTCGCCATCGTGACAAAGATAGACAATTGCTACTCCTGTATATTCTATTCCTTTTCTAAATTCCGTGTTCATATTGCAGTGCTTGAATTATATAATATCGTACACCGGCCTGGAATGGGCGAGCTGCTGACGCTGTTAGGCGAGGATCCCGATTTTGTTTGCTATGAAGTAGGTTACCGTAGACACAGACGCTGCAAGTGTTGCGCCCCAAGCCAGGTCAACAATAGTAACCAATAGCGGCCAATCCTTAGCCACGGCCAGATTAGTCAGATCGTAAGTAGCATAGCAGACCAGGCCAAAAAGTGCGCCAAATAGGAGGGCGTGTGGCCACGATCCTTTTTCCATGGCAGGAGAGATAACAAAGACCACCAGACCAGCAATGAAAATTAGGTAGAAAATGATTGCCGCGGTCCAGTTCACATCACTTTTCATCAGCGCGCCAATCTGCCCATGATAAAATCCTTTAGCCACGAGCCCAAGCCAGACCATGTCTATAGCCATAAATACTGGAAATGCGATTGCGAATAATTTTATAAACATATTAATTTTTCAATAAAATTTATTCCAATGGACAAGTGTTTTTGCCGATTGCAGCATAGAAGCCACACCAGCTAAAGATTGCCTCAAATAATGCGAAGCCTGAGAAGAAGATTAAGATCGGACTCCAGGTGGTGAGAACTGCCCACAGAAGCAGTCCTACCCCTATCGCAAGACGGACCAATCGATCAGGCGTGCCGATGTTTCGAGTGGCTCCTCTTGCAGAATTTTTGGCAAACTTTTTTAGAATCATGCGGTATGCAAGTCCAACTATGCCGGCAAGGAGATACATAATTGCAATAAGCCCCCAGCCGAATGGTGATTTGATAAAGCTTATCGGAGATTCTTCAAAAAAGTCTCTTTTTAATTCTGGAATGATAGAAAGCGCATTTGTGCCTTCCGCCCAATCAAACGCTTCTATTTCACCTATGGCGAGTGAATACTTGCTCTCGTTATTCGCGCTTCTGACTGTGATGGTATAGACTCCTGCCACGGCGCGGGCTTTGTACTCGCCACCGTCCAGATAGCTACTTTGTCCAAATGGTTCAAAGAAACTATCCCATCGGGCATCACTTCCGCCAACCTTGGCTATTGGCACACCTGTTTTAGAAATTTCCGCTACGGTGCTTTTGTCGGCAGACTTTATATCTGGCAGCAAAATGCTGACATATAGATCAAAATCAACCTTCGAGTCGATCGTATAGCTGTGGGGTGAGCCGCTGAGAGTTGCATAATAAGCCTTGGAAATTTCCGGGTCTACTACTTGAGTGGCTTTACTCTCTACTATGCGAGGCTGATGGGCTGAGGTGAGGTGGGGGACAATCACAAAAAGCAAGAGGAGTGCGAGCGGTATTGTTTTGTGTGTTTTTGTAGTCATGGTTAGGCGATGGACAGAATGTGTCTGAAAGAGATAAGGTTTTTGAGCCAAATATAGAAACTAAAGTTGAGAAAGAAGTTGAAAAATTTCTTTTGAGCCTACTTGCATTTGGTCTTCGGTGAGGTCTTTTATGCTTATCCATCGTGGTTTAATTGATTCTTCTTCGGGGTCAACCAGATCATCAGCCATCAAGGTTGTTGTTTTGGGCTTACAGAGGTAGAAAAACGAAAAATTGTGATATGCTTCATCTAGAGGATCATAATAAAAGAATATTTCGTTTACTTTTAGAAATTTTTCGACTTCAATTTCGATGCCTGTTTCTTCTTTTAGTTCCCGTTTCATGCTTTCTTCCAGTGTTTCGCCTAGTTCGACTGCGCCACCTGGAAACCAGTATTTTCCGGTATGTTTGGTTTCAAGCAGTAAGACATTGCCTTTATCAATAACCACAGCATAGGCGGCGGGTCGGAAGATAAGCTTGTCTTTTGCTATGAGCTTTTTTTCCTCGTAAAGATTTGTACATTCTATAAATTCCGGCATTGAAATTATCTTAGTTAACAAATGCTATTCTGTAATATTTTTTTACATTAACCATGTAAGATCCTTTTCTCAAGCGCTTTCATATTTTTTCTTCAAGTAATGCCCGTGCCACATACGGCCTACTTGTCATGGAGTATAGACGCTTTTGCCAAAGGTGTCACGATTTGTTGATCGACTATGTCAGTAGTCCCTTCTGGTTTTGAAACAAACGGGGCTTCGCTGCTTGTGATAATCTTCATGGTAGAATGGTTAGCTTTTGGTAATGTCATGTAACGTCTTTTCTAATTCTGATTCTGTTTTTACTTCTACGTCACCAAATTTAGGTGATTCCATAATAGTTAAGGTTAAGAATATAATTTATTATTGATAACGTTCGCGCGTTTGCGAAGTTGACTGGTTGCATTTTGAAAATTATTAACGCATTTATTCTTGAACCTCATACACGCTGTTATATGATGTTGTGCTAATTTTTTTCCTCAATTTCTTTTAGTTTCTTTTCCCACCACTCTTTTACAGCTTCTACATGTACATCAGGACCTGCTTTTCTAAGATAGTCGATCTTTTCTTGAAATAGTTCATGATGTTTTTTAAAGTTTTCGGTAGACTCAAGTGCCCATAGAGAATGTTTAAGCTCTACTCGTTCTTTCTTTGCCAAAAATTCAGGGTCAATATATCGGTTCGACGAAACATCGAAATCTATAGGTACAACTTGAAAATTATAATTTTTATTGAATATTTTTTTACCAACGGTCTTTATACGCTTTTCACGGGTTTGTTCACAAAAAATATAAAGATTGGCTTTGTTGATTTTTTTATTTTTCAAAAGGGTTTTGCAACTAATAAAATTCTCCAATGTCGAAAGTGATTTTTTCTCTGGCAGAAAAAGCCAATCTTTTGTGATCGTTTTTAAAAATGGTCTTTCAGAGAGTTTTTTAAGCAGTTTGATCATTTCTACTGCCTCTGTTCTTTCGTACGGTTTAAACATATCTGTTTTACCACCGCTGCAAATTATGATGGGATTTCTAATGCTTTGTTTAATTACAAAATCATAAATCTTATTGAAAACCATTTTTAGATAAAAATTATAATTTTCATCCTTATAAATATCCTTTGGGATACCATATCCGAACACTAAAAAAACATTTTTCATAATAGTGATTTTAAAATTAGCACAATTTCACATAACGGCCGCAGCCAGGCGAAGTTTTTTGCATTGGTATAATATGCCCGGAGGGCAACCAATGCAAAAAATTTGGGAGAGCCGCAGCGAACCGCCTTGGGTGCTGTTAGCGGATTTAATTAAAATTTTATGGTGGTTATTCCTTTAGTTCTTTAATTTTAGCATTAAAGGCATCAAGATCGGATATTTCACCGGTACTCTTTTGCCAAACGTTTTTATCACTAAGAATGTCATCTATAGCATAAACAGTTACTCTTTCTGTTAATCCACCGATAAGAGTGTAAGCCTTAAAACATGTGTCAAATTTAGGGCTATAAAAGACCTCTTGCAGTTGATGATTTTCAGTGAATTCACTTTTCCAATTTTTAAATTCCTCTTTAATTTGGGGAATGTATTTGGCACAATCTTGTTTTTTATTGAATAAAGCGACGTTTTGAGTGTTACTGGAGCAACCGGCTAAAATTAATATAAGAGTAATGGCTACCAGAATATATTTCATATATTTATTTGATGAGGGAATAAAATTTTAATTATTTCCGCTAACGTTCGTGCGTAACTGAAGTTTACAGTGAGCAAAGCGAAAAGTAAATTTGGGTGAGGGAACGAAGTGAGCGAGCCAGGTACGCACTGTTATGGGCAGTGCGACTGAAAGGAGCATGGCGCATAACGTTCGCGCCTGGGTGAAGTTGCCCGCAGGCAATTTGGGAGAGGCTGCAGCCGAACCGCACAGGCGCTGTTGTACGATGTTGACTAAGATTTATTATTCGACTGTTCGATTATTTGCTCCATTTTTCCCCAATCGGAACCAATAACAAATGGCTTCATTGCTCGAATTTCTTCTGAATATTGCATTTCTGGAATTTCAGACATTAAGAAAATCGGTATATCCAAATCAAAAGCTTTTCCCATCTCAAGAAAAGTATTTCCCCCAATATAATTTTTAATTCCTTTTTTGTCGAAATTAGCTATGTATATTGCGTCTGAATTTTCAATATTGGAAAAATGTCTTTTGATGAGATCATGTTGAACTTTGGCAATTTCGTCCTCTGTTTTGTTCGCCCAATCCCACACATGAGGGAAATAGATAGTATGACTTCGAGCAATTAAAATATCTTGGATTTGAGCTAATCTATCGAAGAAAGCAGAGCTAGAGCATAGTGTGATTTTGTATTTCATAAATTTTAGTCAATTTCGTACAACGTTCGTGCGTAACTGAAGTTTACAGTGAGCAAAGCGAAAAGTAAATTTGGGTGAGGGAACGAAGTGAGCGAGCCAGGTACGCACTGTTATGGGCAGTGCGACTGA
>CAIOIA010000048.1 GCA_903858295.1 uncultured Candidatus Peregrinibacteria bacterium
TACAGGTAAAATAGAGAGTTTATCTGTCCGCGAAAGCTGTGTCGCCTTAGCATTGCTACCAGGACGCCGGGCTTATACACGGGCAAATCGCTCTCTATTTTGCTAATATGTTAATGATCGACAATACTGAGAAGAGACTAATTTATCAATAATCTCAGATTTTGTCAAATTATTCGAAACTTTTTCACTTCTATTTTCCTTGCCTATTTAGATGCTGTAATCCGCAGTCATCAAAACTCTTGGATTTGGCCAGAGTGCCAGGGCTGCTTTACCCTCTATTTCGTCTACCGTCAGATAGGGAGTTACGCCTTTCTCTCCACATCCCGGGCTGCCGGCGCTTTCTTTGAAGCACAATCTGGAATCTGAGCTGCGAGGACGATTATCTCCCAGTACGAAGTAATGATTTGCAGGTACTGTGAACTGATCTATGCCGCCTGTCGCGAAAGTACTGCCTTGATTTTCCTTACTTAGATATGGTTCATCCAGCTTGATGCCGTCCGGATGCGCTGAATTCGTGATATATACGTAGCCGTCTATCAATTTCACTGTTTCTCCCGGAAGTCCTATAACTCTCTTGATGAAGAATTCTTGCTGATTCTGTGGCGGGCGGAATACTATGATGTCTCCGCGCTGAGGAGTGCCGACAGTCCATCCCGGAAGTCTCAGATAAGTACTTTTGTTGATAATTATATAATCGCCATAAGTATCCTGGCATTTGCCGTCGAAGTAGTTCAGCGTATTACACATGGATATGCCGTAAACCTGGAATGGCGACATGATGAAAGTACGCATGAAGAGTACTAGTGCCACTACTACGACCAGATTCAAGATTATATCCGCGGCAATCAGTGCTTTCCGCTGCATGTCTGGGCTTAGTCTTGTATGCGCCAGTTTGGCCTCCAGGTAGAGTAGGATTTTGCTTTTGTTACGGTTGGGTTGGTTTTGCATTTTGTTTGATTAAGCCTGAGTAATTTAGCTTTACTTGGCGTAACTGACAAGTTAGAATTTATATATACACTGGATTATATAGTAGAAACACACAAATAAATGAAGTTGAAAGAGTTTCAGAAGAGAGTTACATATTATCTTTTCGGACCGCATCTGGAGAAGGAGGAGCAGATTCTGCACGTCGCACATCGGCATCACTTCGTGATGATTAAGGGCGGAGTGAAAATCGCAGTATTGCATTTCTTCATTCCAATTTTTCTATGGTATGTATTTCCTGAGATTTGGTTTGTGTTTCTGGTCTGGATCAGTTACGGATTTATAGCCATGAATATCATGATTTTCAGATGGTATTTTGATGCCATACTTGTCACTAATATGAGTCTTATAGATGTATGCTGGAATGGGCCTTTCGATAGGAATTCCGTGCGTCTCGAGTATGCCATGGTGGAAGGTACAAGCTATGCCTTCAAGGGGGTAATGCAGACGCTATTCAATTACGGTATGATGCAGGTGAATAGGCAGGGAGGTGGGGTCGGTATAGAGCTGAAGGATGCCATAAATCCAGCCAAGGTGGAGAGTGTGATTATGTCTTATCAGGAGAAATATCTCTCTGACAAGAATATGGAGGATATCGGAAGTTTGAAGGGCCTACTTACTGAGCTGATACGCAAGCACGCCAAGGAAGCGAAAGAAATAAAAGTTGATTTCTAAACTATGAATGTACTTATCTGGAGTCTGATAATACTTGTGATTGTTTATCTAATTGTCGTTTGGTTTGGCAGATATCTGGGGCGATCGAGATGGTCTGCTTCTGACAAAGCTTTTTTCCGGAAAAATTGGGAGAGAATACGAGGAGAGGAGGATTTGCGTATGAAGGTGCTGGAGGCGGATAAATTGCTAGATCTGATGATGAAGAAGAAGGGAATGCAGGGAAGCATGGGAGAGAAATTGAAGAAATACGGGAAGAATTTTGGAGATTTGGATGGACTATGGAAAGCTCACAAACTTCGAAATCGTCTCGCGCATGAAGTGGATATCAAGGTGAGCGCGGTGCAGGTGGGGGATGCGATTAGGGCTTTCGGGAAGGCTTTTCGGGATATGGGACTGATGGAGAAATAATTTTTCATCAGATTTATCGAGTTCTTGAATGTCGATATGTGATTTTGTGTTTTAGTTTTGATTAGTTTTTTCTTGAGTAAATTGGCTTTTGTCAGTATGATTGTGATGATATTTTTTGAATTTATGCAGATGGAATTGGAAGCGATAATTGGGTTGGAGATTCATGCGCAGATTTCTTCTAAGACGAAGATATTCAGCTCGAGTTCTGCTGATTATTTCGGTAAAGAACCGAATATTAATATTGATCCGATATGTCTCGGTATGCCCGGACAATTACCTGTGCTGAATGAAGAAGCCCTTGTGAAAGGTGTGCGCGCCGCCATGGCTCTGAATTGCCACATAAACAAATACTCTCATTTCGACAGGAAGAATTATTTTTATCCTGATTTGCCGAAAGGATATCAGATTTCTCAATTCGAATTTCCTATCAGCGAGAAAGGTTTTTTGGAAATTCCGTCAGGTACAGGCAAGAAGAAAATCGGAATTACCAGGCTTCATCTGGAAGAAGATGCCGGGAAATTATCACATTTTCAGGGTGGTACTTTGATCGATTTCAACAGAGCAGGAGTAGGACTTATGGAGATAGTCAGTGAGCCTGATATCAGATCTCCTGAGGAAGCAGTGGCTTATGCTAGAGCTATTCAGAAGATTTTACGATATACTGATGCCAGTGATGCTGACATGGAGAAGGGGATGATGAGATTTGATGCGAGCGTATCGCTTCGGCCTGTCGGAGAATCGAAGCTTTATGCCAGAGCGGAGATAAAAAATCTCAACTCATTCAGATCCCTGGAGATAGCCATACGATATGAGATAGAGAGACAGAAGAAGATGTGGGAAGAGGGGAATTGCCCCGCGCAGAACACTACTGTCGGATATGATGATACGAAAGGCATTACTTATTTCATGCGTAACAAGGAAGGCTCCGATGAATACAGATATTTCCCAGAACCTGATCTGCCGCCTATAATTCTTGAGGATGATTTTATAGACAAATTGAAGGCGAGCATGCCGGAATTACCTGATCAGAAATATGCCAAATATATTTCTGAATTTGGCTTGTCTGAGGCCGAAGCGTTGTTTCTGATAGAGGATAGAGATTTGGCTTTCTACTATGATAAAGTTGTCGCTTTGTCAGAAGATGTGAAGAAAAGTAATAGCCTCGTGTTAAGCTTGCTTGTCGGCATGCTGAAGAAAGAAAATATTGCTATCTTGGATGTGAAAATTACGCCTGAGAATATGGCTAAACTGATTGTAATGGTGAATGCCGGAGGAATTTCCATGAATATTGCGAAAGGAGAAGTATTTGAAGATATGTTTGTCAGTGGTAAGGATCCTGCTGTGATAGTAGAAGAGAAGGGGCTTAAATCTATGAATAGTTCGGAAGATCTGGAGAAGATTTGTAAGCAGGTGATGATTGACAATTCGCAGTCCGTGCTTGATTATCAGGGAGGTAAGGAAAATGCTTTCAAGGCGTTGATAGGGCAGGTGATGAAGGCTACTCGAGGTCAAGCAAATCCACAACTCGCAAATGAAATCCTACTTAATTTATTAAAACAAAAATAAAATGACTTCACTCGATTTTTTGTATATAGCTCTTGGCGGTGGATTCCTGATACTGGTGGTATTCAGCTCAATTTTGATCTTGTATGTGACTTTCCTGGTGCGCGATGTGAATAGGATATCTGAAGATTTTCGAGAAGTTTCTGAGAAAGTCAGAGAGACTGTATTTGAGCCGTTTAAAGTTATTTCCGAGATGACTGCCGGGCTCGGGTTTGTGAATGATTTGGTTGAAAATATCAGAGCTAGATACGCTGAACACATGGAGGATGCCGAGGACACTGAAATTAAACAAGAAAGTGCGTCGAAGAAGGCTGCAGGACGAGGGAAAAACGGCTTTCTGATCAAGAAACTGCGCAAATAGCCCTGTTAAGTTACTGGGCTCGGCTTGATTCGTCTGTGAAATGTGGTATAAATAGGCCTTAATATTAATTTATGATTAAGGCTGAAGGGGTATATGTGGGAAATCGTCTGGGGGATTTGTTTTTGCAAATTGTTTTTGTAATTGGGTTAATTGCCGTAGTGGCTGTGTTTTATTTTAGTAGAGTTGGAGGGTTGAAGGCTGATGATAAAGATCTCCAGAGTTATGGATTTGAGAATCTACAAACAGCTTTCCAGTTCGAACAGGAAGAGTTGAAAATTAGAGCCAGGATAAGTGTACTCAAGGTGGATTATGCCAATGATTTGTTGCTTTATCGTGCTCAGATAGCGAAAATCGATAGCTCGACGGATTATTCTGAACTGGAGAAGAGAGAGAAATTGAAGGTGTTGAGGGACTTATACTCTACTGAATATTTCGAAAGAAAAAGTGGATTACTTTCACAGGAAAATTTGAATTTGGAGAATCTCTTGAGATTGAAATGTGCAAAGTTCTGTACTAGTGACGACCTCTCGCGCGTGCAGAGATAATTTTATATGGGAAAACGATAGCTGCTCTGAATATGCGTGCCAGCCTATTAGGCTGTCTGTATAGTCTATATACCCATTCTAATCCTGTCTTCCTGAAGAAGCTTGGAGCGCGTGGAATTATACCTGCGATGAAATCAAATGTTCCTCCTACTCCCATAGCTAATTTTACCGATGGTAATTTCGAGAGATTTTCGGTAATCCATTTCTCTTGAGCTGGTGCTCCGAATGCTACAAATAGTATTTCCGGCTGCAATTTATTTATCTTTTCGACGATGTGTGTATCTTCAGTAGTACTGTCATAATGTCCGATTATATTTATGTCTGGAATCTCTTGTCTAAGTTTGTCGGAAGCTAATTTTGAGACATTATTAATCAGTCCGTGTAAGTTCCCTAGTAGGAATATTTTATGTTTATTTATTGTCTCGTCTCGACAGATTTGCATAGTTAAGTCGGAGCCGTGGATGGCTTTATTGAAGCGTTTAGTCTCGTTTTTCTGATGAAACAGGAAGTAGATGAAACTCGATATTCCTTTCAGATATATTATCACTGGATTTGAGTTTCGTCGTGTGAAATTATGAAAAATATTTGCCCAGATTATGCCGTTGCCGTCGGGAATGTTTATGCTTGTGTGCTGTAATGTTTGTCGTAATGGCGTGTCGCTCTGACTTGCCAGTAATATTTCTGGATTTGGAGTAGCTAGGAATAATTGGAGGCTGCTCGGATTACTAAGAATTCCATTTATCTGTTCGAGGATTTCTCTCTGATAGAGAGTGGTAAATGGTATGTCCCAGATTATGATTTCGGTATTATTCATTCTGTGGTTTTTGCGCTATGATACAGTAATTATGGCTTCTAAGAAATGCTACTTTTTCACCACTTCTTACTCCGAAATCCTCTCTTATGATGAAGCCTGCTTTAGCTAGAAGTGATCGTATTTCCCAGGGCAGGAAATTATGATAGTAACGATCAGAATGGTTTACTCTGTGTCCGTCTTTCCAAGGTATAAACAAGTCATTTGGTGCGTAATCGCCGAATGATGTGATGAATTTCATCCATGCTTTGAGATTTGGCCATAGGTATTTCATTTGCCATAAATTCCAGACTGTAATGATCAGATATCCGCCAGGTTTCAGAGTCCTGTTAATCTCAAGTAGCGCCTGTAGTCTGAGATTATACGATGGGATATGATGAAAAGCGGCAATGCTAGTAACCACGTCAGCTGAATTTTCGGAAATAGGTAAAGAGATCAGATCCCCAGGTAGAAATATGGATTTTGGAAATTTTTTCTGCGCATGTGTGAGCAGATTTGTGCAATTATCTATACCAATATAATGAAAATTATTGCTTAGATAATGCTTAAATAAGAAATCAAGTAATCGTCCATTACCGCAGCCGATATCGACAATCTCAGCTCCCTCGGAAAGATAAGATTGAAAATATTTGAATTCTTTCCAGGAATGTTTTCTGGTATCGTTGAATTCGTCAGCAATTAGATTGTATGAATTGCTTACGTGCTTTAATAGTTTTTCAGCGGTTGATTCTTTCAATGTATGGTGCTAGGACTATTGCTTTTTCAGGTATAATTCTATATTAGTTTATAGCATTTGGAAGCCTTTCTAAGCAATATATGAATTTCTGGGACAAAAGTCAGGGAAATCTTTCTCCTGAAGAACGAATTCGGCAGGATATAGCGCACCGAGAGTTGCTAGTGGAAGCCTACAATGCTGGAGTTACTAATCACAAAGAACTTCAGGATTTGAAGAATTTATTGAGTACCAAGTATAAACTGCCGTCTGTGTCGAATGTTGAATTGATCAGACTATATCGGCAAATGATCATAGATGGCTCGCTTCCAGATGATAGAGATTTCTGGAGACTTTTGCGCAAAAGGTCAGTCAGATCACAATCAGGAATTGCAAATATCACAGTCATGACGAAGGCATATCCTTGTCCTGGGAAGTGTATATTCTGTCCTACAGAACCCGCTATGCCGAAAAGTTATCTGTCCAATGAACCGGCAATGATGAGAGCGATACTTAATAATTTTGATTCTTACAGGCAGACTATGAATAGACTAGAATCTCTGCATCAGACTGGGCATTTCACTGATAAGGTGGATGTGATTGTCTCTGGGGGAACTTTTTCTTTCTATCCTAAGCGGTATCAAGTGAATTTTACGCGTGGAATTTATAATGCTTTGAATTATCCAGCTCCTAAGCAACGATCGCTACAGAAGGCACAGGATATCAATGAGACGGCGAAGAATCGATGTATTGGTCTATCCTTCGAGACCAGACCGGATCATATAAATCCTGATGAATTAAGACGATTGAGAAGACTGGGCTGTACGAAAATAGAGATAGGAGTACAGTCACTGAATGATGAAGTTTTGGAATTGAATAGAAGGGGGCATGGCATAGCAGAGACTAAGGATGCTATTAAGCTGATACGAGATGCTGCTTACAAAATCAATGTCCATATGATGCCGAATTTGCTGGGTGCTACCCCGGAAATTGATTTGGTTGATATGAAAGAACTTTTTGAAAATCCTGCATATAGGCCTGATTGGATGAAGGTTTATCCTTGCATGGTGGTGCCCTGGTCACAGCTGGAGGGTATATATCGTCAAGGCAAATATCAAAGTTATAGTGATGAAGATTTGGTAGATTTGATGGTAGAGATGACCAGATTGTGGCCTGAATATGTGCGTGTTACCCGTATGTACAGGGATATTCCGGCGCCTACTATTATCTCGGGTTGTAAGATCTCGAATCTTCGTCAATTGGTGGAGGTAAGAATGAAGGAAAGGGGAGTAGTTTCCAGAGATATTCGAAGTCGAGAAATCAAAAATTGGAAGATAAATTTTGAAGAGTTGGAGCTGAGAAGACAGGAATTCGAGGCGTCTGACGGGCAAGAATTCTTCATCACCTATGATCATCTGAAGCTTGATAAAATCTGTGCTTTACTTAGACTTAGATTTTCTTCCTATTCTCTGAATGGTAAGAAGCATTTTATGAAGGAATTGGATGGAGCCGCCCTCGTAAGAGAAGTTCACACTTATGGCGAACAGGTGGCAATCACAAAATCAGCAAATAAAGATTCTCAACATATCGGCCTGGGGCGACGAATGATGCAAGAAGCCGAGGAAATCTCGAAGCGTAATGGTTATAAGAAGTTAGCTGTAATTGCAGGAATAGGTGTCAGAGAATATTACCGGAAACTTGGTTACCAGCAGGAGGGGACTTATATGATTAAATATCTGTAGTAATAAAAGCGCGGAATACTAGTTTAAGCTGTTGTTTTGTTATTATAAGTATTTTGCACAATGTATCTTGTGCGAAATAGCTAAAGGTCTAAGTAACAATGCTGGCTTTGGCTTGCCAATGCTAAATAGTGGCCTCGAAAACTTTCGTTTTAAGGGCTTATTATTATTTTGACGACTTAATCCCTATTTCTTGATTATTTTTTATATTTTGCAAACGCAGCTTTGCCTCCCATTACAGCTCCGATGATTGCACCGAATGCCATGCCTAAACTTTCCGGAAATGAGGCATTTGGCCAGATGTTTGTATTACGGTACATCATTTCACCGAGTGGTGCAGATGTCGGGTCTAAAAGATGGTTAAGCCAATTTAGTGGTATCTGAAGCCCCCAAATGAGTAATCCAAGTAATGCCCCAGCTACAATACCAACCAATGCACCGGCAATGGATTCACTGATAACTCGCACAAAAATTTCATTTTCCTGTTTCATATTTGTTTGTTAATAAATTAATCATTTATATATAGTTTTTCTAATTCTGCTAATTTTTTTGCTAGTTCAATATAATTTGATAGTAATGGATCTGTGTTAATTATATTTTGAGCAGCTTCACGTGCTTTGGAAATTGTTACCGAATCTGTCAAGCTTGCCATTTTGAGGTCTGGTATGCCTGATTGTCTTATTCCGTAAATGTGTCCTGGGCCGCGCAATTCTAAGTCTATTTCAGAAAGTTTGAATCCGCTGTTATGATCTACCATTGCTTTCAGTCTTTGACGAGCCGTCTGCGACTCATTTTGCATGAATAGAAAACAATATGATTGGTACTCTCCCCTGCCCACTCTGCCTCGAAATTGATGAAGCTGGGATAATCCGAAACGTTCCGCTCCTTCTATCATCATAATTGTAGCGTTCGGTATATCTATACCGACTTCTACAACTGATGTAGAAACTAGAATCTGATATTCATTTGCCTTAAATTTAGCCATAGTTGCTTCCTTTTCTACAGGCTTCATCTTGCCATGTAGTAATCCTATTTGAAATTGCGGGAATATATCTTTCTGTAGAAATTCATATTCAGTTAAGACTGATTTAAGCTCTAGTGTATCTGATTCGTCAATTAGTGGACATATCACAAAAGCTTGTCTACCTGTCTTTACTCTATCTTCAATCCACCTGTATGCATCACGTCGTTTGGGTTCCGGGACTATTCTAGTAATTATCGGAATTCGGCCTTTGGGCATCTCGTCAATGATAGATAGGTCTTGATCACCATAAATAGTCATGGCTAGAGTACGAGGGATGGGGGTTGCGGAAAGGCTTAGGAGATGCGGTGATCCTTGTGCTTTGAGTATACTTCTCTGCTCTACTCCGAACCGGTGTTGTTCGTCTATTATGGCCAGGCCGAGTTTGTGAAATTTCAAATTCGGCTGAATTAATGCATGTGTGCCTATGACAAGATCGACCAGTCCCCTCTCTATTTCTTCATATATTTGCTGTTTTTCTGAACTTGGTGTGCTTCCTGTCAGAAATTTTATTTTAAATTTTTCTTTTTCGAAGAGTTTTGAGATTGTCCTAAAATGTTGTTCAGCTAGAATTTCAGTTGGTGCCATTATGGCACTCTGAAAGCCATTGAGTAGTGTGTTGTAAACCGCTATACCTGCCACAATGGTTTTGCCTGACCCTACATCTCCTTGAAGGAGTCTGGACATTGGGAATTCCTTAGTGAGGTCTGTGATAATTTCATCGAGGCTTTTCTTCTGTGCGGAAGTCAGCTCGTAAGGCAACGATTTAATGAAGTTTTCTAATTGTGAGTGAGGTTTTATGATGTTTGCATTGGCCGATGATCCTTGTTGCCATTGCCATTTCTTGCTGAGCGCCTGAAGTTGTAGTAGAAATAGTTCATCAAATGCTAATCGGTTTTTGGCTTGTTCCAGCTTCTCCTGACTTGTAGGAAAATGAGTTTCAATAATTGCATCGCAATACTTCATCAGTTGATGATTGTCGATTATTTCCTGAGGCATATACTCTGGAAATAATTGTTTGGCGTATTTCAATAATGGATTTATCTTCTCTCTTAGCCATTTGGAGGTGAGCCCTTCTGTCTCATGATATATCGGGACAAGCCTGGCGGTGTGTATCTGAGTGGCTTGTACGGGTTCATATTCCGGACTAAGGAGTGTTATTTTCCCCAGCTCAAATTTGGCTTTTCCAGAAAGGATAATTTGTTGACCATTATGTAGAATTCTTTTGATAAACGGCTGATTGAACCAGATAACTTCGACTGAGCCACTCGAGTCTGTAAGCTTGGCTTTTATCAATTTTTTGCCGAATTTTGTGTTGATTTCTACCAGCTGGCTTAATGTCCCTTTGATAGTATTTATCTGATCTGTGCGGATTTCTATGATTTTGATTAGGTTGGATTGATCTGTATATGTACGAGGAAAATATTGCAGGAATTCTCCAACATTATTTACTCCCAGCTGATTTAGAAGAGTAATATGTGATTTGTTTGTCGAAATTACCTTTGATATCGGGGTGGATTTCTCCATATTACCTGTCTAATTCGATATAAATTTCACAAATTTTCTTTTACCAATTTGAACTAGTTTTTCTGTGGAAACATCTAAAACGATATTTTGATCTGTGATTTTTTCTTGATTGATTTTGATGCCTCCGCCTTCGATAAGTCTACGGACTTCCCCTCTCGATGCTACTAATTTGTGTGCAACCAGAAGATCGATCAAAGATGCCTGCTTCTCTGAAACTATTATTGTCTCTATATCCTCAGGTAAACCGCCTTTTGCAAATATTTTAATGAATTCGGCTTCTGCTTCATCCGCTGCGGTTTTAGAGTGATATTTTTCAACAATCATTCTGCCTAATTGCATTTTAATATCTCTTGGGTTGTCCCCCTTCTTCAGTCGTTGCTCAAAGTCGCTTAGCTCTGCTGTCGTGCAGTCAGTACACATTTCAAAGTAATTTAGAATAATGTGGTCTGGAATAGACATTATTTTCCCATACATCTCTTGTGGTTTATCCAGAACTGCGATGAAGTTGCCTTCGCTTTTACCCATTTTCTTCACTCCATCTGTTCCTACTAGAATTTTCATAGTCATAATGCATTGAGGCGTCTGTCCGACTGATTTCTGAAGTGGTCTAGCTGCCAACATGTTGAACATCTGATCTGTACCACCGAGTTCAACATCTGACTCCAGTGCCACAGAATCGTAGCCCTGCATCATAGGATATAGAAATTCATGTAGACCAATAGGTAAATCTTTCTTGATTCTTTCTTGATACATATCGCGTTCGAGCATCTGAGAGACAGTGAACACACTTGAAAGTTTCAGTATGTCTCCGAAGTTTAATTTACCAAGCCAATCAGCGTTCCATGTTACTTTAACTTTCTCTAGATCTAGAACTTTACCTACCTGTTCCAGATAATTCTTGGCATTTTCTTCCACTTTTTCCTGTGTGAGCGGAACTCTTGTCTGTGTTTTACCAGAAGGGTCACCTATTTGAGCCGTGAAATTCCCGAAAAGTAAAATAATTTCATGTCCTGCTTGCTGGAATTCGCGAAGCTTACGTATTACGACCATATGACCTAATGTCAGATAGGCTCCCGTAGGATCAATCCCAAATTTGATTCGTAGTGGCTTACCTGAGTTTAGCTTTGCTTCTAACTCTTTGCGGACTACGATGTCAGCTACATTGCGTGTAAGGATTTGTGCATTAAGTTCTTTGTTTATTTTCATGGTGGTTTCCAGGTTGTGTAATGTATTGTTTGTGGGTATTTTATAGCAGATTAATAGACTTTGGAACCTCAAATATGTTTGGAGAAAGACGAAAATATATAGTAAGTGCAAGAGAAGATGGAGTGCGACTAGATTCCGCTTTGGCTAGCCTAGAATCCACTGTGTCACGTCAATACTTCCAGAAAATGATTAAAGAAGTACGTGTTTTTCTCGGAAAAAAGTACCTGAAACCAAGTTATAAGGTGCGTTTGGGAGATTTGCTGGAAGTGGAATTCCCTTTGCCTGTGAAATTAGAGCTGGAGCCTGCCAATATCCCTCTGACTGTGGTCTATGAGGATGACGATTTATTGGTTATTGATAAGCAGCCAGGTCTTGTAGTGCATCCGGCTGAACATGGTAAGTTTATGGGCTCTAGTCTCGTGAATGCCGTCTTGTATCATGTCGGAGATGGCTTTAAAGGGATTGGCGGTGTGCTTAGGCCAGGTATTGTACACAGATTGGATAAAGATACTTCTGGTCTAATAGTAGTAGCTAAGAGCGATGTAGCTCACCAAGGCTTAGTAGCTCAGTTCAAGAAGAGAACGATAAAAAAGAATTATCAAGCTTTACTGTTAGGAAAATTGCCACAAGATAAAGGTAGAATAGATGCTGATATAGGTAGATCGGTGAAAGATAGAAAGAAAATGTCTGTAAATGGCCTGAACGCTAAGGAGGCAAGTACAAAATTTAGAGTAATGGAAAGATTTTCAGGAGGACTCGGAGAGTTTACATTAGTTGATGTGAAATTGCTGACAGGTCGCACTCATCAGATTAGAGTTCATTTTGAATCGCTTGGCTTTCCATTGGTTGGTGATAAGCATTATGGCAATGATAAGATGAATAAGATTGTCGAGCAACATTTCGGCTTGGATAGACAATTTCTTCATGCGTATTCGCTTAAATTTGATCACCCTGTAAGCCAAAAAAAGCTAGACCTATGTATAGATCTAGCCAATGATTTAGAGAAAGTCCTGAAAGGGTTGAGAGGGATGAACTGAATAAATTATGTGAATGATTCTACTTCGAGGATTGTGTAATTTTGGCGATGACCCTGAGTTTTGGCATATCTTTTCTTTGCACGGAATTTGAATACGGTAACTTTGTCGCCTTTGATGTGTTCCAGGACTTTGGCTTTGAGGCTATCACCAGTATATGGCTGACCTACTATGCAATTCGAGCCGTCGTCAGCTGATTTGAGTAATACTTTGTCGATTGTGATCGAATTTCCTACTTCAGCTTCGAGCAAGTCTACCTGAATTTTGCTTTGAGGCGCTACTTTGTACTGTTTTCCGGCTATTTCGACTACTGCTATCATGTTTGTATATATAAAAATTTGCGATTTGCGGTGTGAGTTTAATCGAAAGGTCTGAGGATTGCAAGTTTAATTAAATTGGTTCATGGCTGCGCCTAAATCGATTTTTAGTGCTAGTTCTATGGATTGAACCGTATTGTTTATAGAATTTACGAGAATTTCCTTCTCTGATGCGAAAAATTCGCTTAACACAAATGATTCAGTGTCTTGTAGTATTGAGGCACTTTGTCCCCTGCTCTCGATCCCTATGCGGAAACGTGGGAAGTCTTTACCGATATGTGTGACAATTGATTTCATGCCGTTGTGAGTGCCAGGACCTCCAGTTTTACGGATTTTTAGTTGGCCTAGAGGAAGATCGACGTCATCATAGATAATCCATATGTTTTCCGGATGAATTTTGTAGAAATGGGCGATTTTCTGAATAGCTTCTCCAGAATTATTCATGAAAGTATGTGGCTTGGCTATCAGAATCGCTTCTGTAGAGACTTCTGGCCTCGAAATTTCAGCTATTTCAGCATTGAATTTTTTCTCATATTTAAACTCTGCCTGCCATTTATAGGCTATAGAATCCATCGCAACGAAGCCAACGTTATGACGTGTTTTACTGTATTTGGGCCCCGGGTTCCCGAGGCCTGCGATTAATATCATAGTAATTTGTTATTCTCTCATACGTATTACTTGTCCATTTACCCCGCCTATGCGAAGTCGATCGCCTGGCTGTGCTCCCCGTTTGCGTAATTCGTTTTTTATCCCAAGTCTTTCTATGTAGTGATATACGCGTTCGATGCCCTCTCGATCTTCCAAATCGGTCATCTTGATTACTTGTTCGAGACGTGGGTGGAAGACGTCGAAAACCTGTCTTGTTTTCAAGCTTACTGGGTCTATTTTCTTACGGACAAATTTTACTTCAGCTTTGTTATGTCGTTTCCCAGGCTGAAATACTGTGATTTCTTCATTTGTAATGACTTCTGTCCTGAAATTATCCTGATGTGCTTTGACTTTCATCGCTACCTGGAAGGTGAGTTTATCAATGTTTTCTCCTGTAACTGCAGAGATGGCATAGATATTATCTTTCAATTTTACTCTTCCTTTTTCCAGCTTTTTGATAATACTTGCTAATTCCTCTGGAGAAATTGCGTCGATTTTATTTATTACGACTATTTGTTCTTTATGGGTGAGTTTTGAATCAAATAATTTTAATTCCTGGTTTATAATTTTATAATCTTTGACCGGATCTATGCTTGTGCCATCCACTAGATGAATAAGTATCTGATTTCGGCTGATGTGGCGCAGAAATTCATGGCCCAGGCCTTTGCCTTCATGTGCACCCTCTATCAATCCTGGAATGTCTGTGACCACGAATGAATAGTGATCGTGTTTGTCGAATTTTCGCATATCCACTACGCCGAGGTTCGGGATAAGCGTCGTAAATGGATAATCTGCTATTTTCGGTCGAGAATTGGAGATTCTGGAAATTAATGTGGATTTTCCAGCAGAAGGTATACCGATGATTCCGACATTGGCTACCAGCTTTAGTTCGAGTTTCAGTTCTATAATTTGTCCTGGTTCTCCTTGTTCTGCGAATGTAGGAGATCTGTTTGTGGAGCTTTTGAAGTGAGCATTGCCTAGTCCTCCACGTCCTCCGTGGGCTATTACCACAAGTTGTTCGTGTTGATTGAGGTCGGCTAATAATTTACCTGTCTTCTGATCGTATATCATGGTTCCGACAGGGATTTCTAGAATTAAATCCTCCCCATCTGCTCCATGCATTAGACCTTTTTGGCCATTACCTCCTGGTTCTGCTTTATACTGTTTCCGTGTGTGAAATTCGATGAGAGTGTTTTCATTTTGGTTTGCTTTGAAAACAATGTCTCCTCCTCTACCACCGTCTCCACCATCTGGCCCACCACGGTCAATAAATTTCTCCCGTCGAAAGTGAGATGAGCCGTTGCCTCCGAGGCCTGCTTGGCATTTAATTACTGTAACATCGCAAAATTTGCTCATTTGAATTGATTAGATCGAGGAGACTATAGCGAGTTTTTATAAAAATAGAAAGATTCGATTGACTTGCCTGCTATGAGTTCGTAATATTTGACTACTTTCGGCTATGAAATGTGGGCGAGTGGCGGAACTGGTAGACGCGCACGACTCAAAATCGTGTTTCAGCAATGAAGTGAGGGTTCAAGTCCCTCCTTGCCCACCAGAGTTCCCTTCAAAAGGGACTTTTCGTGGATTAATGGCTTTAATTGGGGCTTTTTCGGTTCTACCTCCTATTAAGGTGTTCGGAAACTTGTTGGGGTTGAACCTGAAATAGATTTCAGCGGTGATTTTCCAGCGCTTACCGATCTTTTCGCGAAACATCTCAATTCGGTCGATAAAGAGGTTCACGAGGATTTTCTTCTGCTTGTGATCGAGTTTCTCAAGCCTGTATTTGATCTGCTTTGAGGCATCTTTGAGCTTTTGAACTTCAATGTCGATTGAGCTCATGAACTTGAGTTCGTCTTCAATTTCTTGGATTTTGTTTTCTATATCGCTGGCTGATTTGTTCTTTTCGGAAATTTTCTCCTGCATCTTCTCTTCGCTGTAATTTCCGCTCTCATAGGCATGCTCGATGCGTGCAATTGCTACCTCGCCGTTCATTTGTGCCTCTCTAAGGGTTGAAAGTGAGTTTTGCAGTTTCGCAATCTTGGTCGGGTCGGCGTATTTCTTTGAAAGGTAGTGTTCAATAAAGATTTTCGGGTCTTTAAGGGCATCCATGATTTTTTGCCAGACAAAGTCTTCAATCTGCTTTGCAGGGATTTCAAAAACGGGATAGTGGATACCACCTTTATCAAACTGCTTTCTGCGGTAGCTGAATCCTCCTTTAAATCTGCGTGCGCCGACAAAGCCCTTTGAAGGCGTAAGCGTCATGTCACGAAGTTTACTGCTGAGCAAATAATCGGCGATCTTTTTGCCACCTGTTTTGTTCTTACAAGCATTTTGCGCCTGTTGAAAAGTAAACTCTGAAACGCAGGCAGGAATGGCCACAATCGTCCATTTATCCTCGGCCATCACAACGCCGTTTTCATCCTTTCTGTTGGCCACATACTCGCCATGGTAGATCGGGTTTTGAATGATGTTTCCCACAATCGTGTCAGTCCATGGGCCGA
>CAIOIA010000049.1 GCA_903858295.1 uncultured Candidatus Peregrinibacteria bacterium
CCAATACACTGCCTTTATCGAAGTAGAGGAAAGTTCCGGCAGCGGCAGTACCGATGAGAGCAATCAGCAAAATCGCTTTCATGAATCCTCCACCACCTGCAATTTTCGCATTACTGTTGTCATTGTCAGAGCCGCCTGATTCTGCGGGAGCGGTGACATTATTGGGATTATCTATTGCCATATTTGCCTAATTAAAGTTTTAATCCTATTATTCTAGCACAATTCAGCCCAAAACACCACACCAAGGTCAACATTATGTCCACAATCAAAATTAATCAGGAATTCAGCTGCAATAAATGCGGACATCCTAATCCCCCAGCAGACAAGACCTGCCGCAATCATTGCCGACATTGTCTGTATTCTCTGCATGTCGATGCCGAGCTTCCTGGAGACAGGGCCAGCGATTGCCACTCTCTGATGACTCCGCTAAGGCTGGACCAGAACTCCAAAAAAGGTTTTATTATACTGCATAAATGCATAAAATGTGGCAAAACTATCCCCAACAAAGTTGCCGATGACGACGAAACCGAAGCAATCATTACGCTCAGCAAGAGCAGCAACCACACGGCAGAGACAAACCCACGGCGCCACCACGAATAAATCTCGGACCAATCCACTCTCTGCGAAAGGGACGTCACTTCAGCTCACCAGCGAGCGTGATCGTATTATCCTGGCAATTTCCGGCGGACCGGACTCGGTATTCCTATTACATCAGCTGTTAACGCCGACCTTACTGAACATTCAGCCACTTCGCCGAGAACAAATTATTCTCGCCCATGTGAACTATCATCTGCGCGGCAGAGACAGCGATGCCGACCAGAAATTCGTAGAGAAATTAGCAAAAAAATTCGGACTGAAACTAGAAACCCTTTCAGCACATCCGGGCACCGACACCAATCTCGAAGCCCGCTGCCGAGACATCCGCTATGACTTCTTCGAGACGCTTCGGCGCCGCCACCACGCGAGCCACATCCTGACAGCCCACCACCTGAACGACCAGATAGAGACATTTCTCCTCTGTATCACCCGCGGCGCCGCCCTCTCGGGTTTTTCCGGCATGTCGCATACAGATCCAGCCAGACATCTCATTCGTCCTCTTCTTCACATCTCCAAGAAGCAGATTTCGCATTTCCTGGACAGCGCGAAGACAGCTTACAGAGAAGATAAATCCAACACCGACCCACGATTCTCGCGCAACCGCATCCGCTCACACATCATCCCCGAACTGGAGAAAATAAATTCAAATTTCATATTCACGCTGGAGCAGACCATGCAGCACTTCGCTGACAATCAAGCCATCATAGAAGACCTATGTGTCAGATGGTGCGACACCAATCTCGACGCCAAATTCACTTTCGGCCTGGATAATTTCCTCGCCGAAATCCCTGCGCTTCAGAGAAAACTGCTGTCGCACATATACAGGAAAATTCACGGCACAGGCATCACTTCAGCCCAGATCCGCGAGATACTCGCCACACTTCAGAAGAACCGCGCGGGACTTCAGAAAGAGTTCGGTCCGCGCACGACGATAGCAGTCAGCAAGAGTCTCAAAACGCACAAAAGACAAGTTGTTATTAAGCGTGAACTACATTAAAATATCTTCGCAATATATACGCAGCACAAAATCTAAATAAAGAGCCTTAAAACCACAAATTATGTCCAGCCAAAACAGCCAAAACGCCAAAGCCCCGATGAAGAAACCGGGCTCAAATAATTATCTATGGCTACTGATAGTCATATTAGCCGTCTCCGCCCTGGCCGTGATGTTCAATAGCGGCAGCAGCAATATCAAGAAAATTTCTCTCAATCAATTCGTCGAGGACGCGCAGAACGGCAAAGTCGCGAAAATCGTTCTAGACAGCGAATCCGACCGACTGAATATCACGAATATCGACGGCTCACAGGATTATACTTATAAGGAAGCTTCCGCCACCATCGAGGATATCCTGGCCAAAGTTCCGGACAATATCAAGAAAGACATAGACACAGAGATACAGCCATCTTCCGGAGGAAACATCTGGATCACAATTCTGATCAATGTGCTGCCGATAATTATCATAGTCGGATTTTTCCTTTTCATGATGCGACAGGCCCAGAGCAGCAATAGCCAGGCCATGTCTTTCGGCAAGAGCAAAGCCAAACTTTATGACGTACTGAAGAAGAAGACAATGTTTACCGATGTAGCCGGCGCCGAGGAAGCCAAGCAGGAATTGGTGGAAATAGTAGACTTCCTGAAGAACCCGTCCAAATATTCCCAGATCGGCGCGAAGATTCCGAAAGGAGTACTGCTCGTAGGTGCCCCGGGTACAGGTAAGACACTTCTAGCCAGAGCAGTAGCAGGAGAAGCCAACGTGCCTTTCTTCTCAATCTCCGGATCTGAATTCGTGGAAATGTTTGTCGGCGTGGGAGCCTCCCGCGTCAGAGATCTCTTCAAGAAAGCCCAGAAGAATTCTCCATGCATTATATTCATCGATGAGATTGACGCAGTCGGTAGACAGAGAGGTACAGGTCTAGGCGGCGGACATGATGAGAGAGAGCAAACCTTGAATCAAATTCTTACCGAGATGGACGGCTTCGAGGGCGACACAGGCGTAATAGTCATGGCAGCTACCAATCGTCCTGATGTACTCGATCCGGCTTTACTCAGACCGGGCCGCTTCGACCGCCGCGTCATGGTGGATTTGCCTGACATCAAAGATCGTGAAGAAATCCTTAAAGTCCACGCACGCAATAAGCCTCTAGATTCAAACGTAAAAATCACAACAATAGCCATGCACACCCCTGGCTTCTCCGGCGCCGATCTGGAAAATATCATGAACGAGGCTGCCATACTTTGCGCGAAGGAAAACCGCAAAACCATCACTCAGGAAGATCTGCAGGAATCCGTAGAGAAAGTCATGATGGGCCCGGAGCGCAAATCCCGCGGCCTCTCCGAGCAGGAGAAAATCCGCACTGCATACCACGAAGTCGGTCACGCCGTAGTGGGACATTCTACGAAGAACTGCGATCCGGTACACAAAGTATCCATTGTCTCCCGCGGCATGGCTCTCGGCGTGACATGGTTCCTACCTGAAGACGACAAACATCTATATACCCGTTCCAAATTCTTCGATGAGATTTGTTCACTATTTGGCGGATACTGCGCCGAGATAGAATTCTTCGGAGAGATGAGCACAGGAGCATCGAACGATCTCGAGAAAGCCACCAAAATAGCCACCAACATGGTCACCAAGTACGGCATGAGCACAGTCGGCCCTGTCACACTCGGCGATCAGAGCGGACATGAGATATTCCTCGGCCGCGACCTCGGACATACCAAGAATTATTCAGAAGACACAGCCCGCAAAGTCGACATCGAAATCAAATCCATACTTGAGCAAGGCCTACAGTACGCCTCCAAATACATCAAAGAAAACCGCGAACTCATGGATCGCATTTCCAAACAATTACTTGAGACAGAAAATCTCTCCCGTGAAGATTTCCTCTCATTCTTCGGAGAAACTCTGGAACAGGACGATCATAAGCACGGCCTCACCACTCACAAAAAATCAAAAAAAGCAGCTAAAAAAGATTAAACATGGCAATCAAGAAATCAAAACCAGGCACCACCACCAGGAAATTACCTGCTCTACAGGCCAGTCACACAGCGCCGAAATTCGAGAGACATTCCATCACTGAGCGACCCTCTACAGACAACTCATCTGCATCCAGTTCCTCGTCCACCGCATCACAACCCACAGGCCAACTCTCACTGGATGTGTACGACTCCCCCACCGAGCTTATCATCATAGCCCCGATAGCCGGCGTCAAGCTGGAGGACGTAAGTCTCAGCGTCACCGAAGATATACTTACAGTAAGCGGTAAACGCCACTTGGAATTCCACGTCCCGGGAGACGACTATCTGATACAGGAATGCTTTTGGGGAGAATTTTCCAGATCAATTGTTTTACCTGACCATGTCGACAGCAGTAGAATCAGCGCCAGTTTCAAAGATGGAATACTTAGAATTTCCATTCCGAAGAATCCGGGAGCGGACTCACATACGAAACTGATTAAAATTAAATCCAGCTAGAATTCACCACACCCACATGCCAAATATCAGACCAATCAAAAAAGCGATTTTCCCGGTAGCCGGATTCGGCACCAGATTCCTCCCCGCCACGAAAGCCCAGCCGAAAGAGATGCTGCCCATAGTAGATAAGCCGGTAATTCAATATCTAGTAGAAGAAGCCGTAGCCGCAGGCATCACAGATATAATCATGGTCACAGGCCGCGGCAAACGCGCCATCGAGGATCACTTCGACTCCAACTTCGAACTCGAATACACTCTGGTAGAGAAAGAGAAACACGCCTTACTCGAAGAAGTCCGCAATATCTCGAAACTAGCCAATTTCATCTATGTCCGCCAGCCCGCACCTCTCGGCGACGGCCACGCCATACTCTGCGCCCGCAATATTATAGGTGACGAACCATGCGCGGTACTTTTCGGCGACGACATTATCGACGGACGGGTCCCGGGTATCAGACAGCTTATAGATGCCTACAACGAGACAGGCTGTAGCATCATCGGTCTACAGGAAATCGACAAGAAAGATTCTTCCAGCTACGGCATGATGGGAGGACAGCAAGTCAGCGACAACTTATATAAGGTAGAGCGTTTGGTAGAGAAACCGAAGCCCGAAGACGCACCATCGAATCTCGCCATCATAGGTAAATACATCATCACCCCGGAAGTTTTCGACTGCATCGAGCGCGGCGGCCGCAGCGCCGGAGGCGAGCAGCGCCTGATAGACGGCTTCGAAGTCCTGCTGAAGACCCAACCGATTTACGGCAAAATCCTGGAAGGCCGCCGCTACGACACAGGCCAGAAAATAGGCCTGATCACAGCCACCATCGACTTCGCGCTGAAGCGCCCGGACATAGGCCCCGAGCTGAGAGAATACCTGAAAAAGCTGAATCTCGACCAGAAGTAAACCCGCCCACAGATCCCTCTCCGCCGCCGCTGACCGTGATGAAGGCAAGGGGAATTAAATCACCGAGAAACCGCGCATAGACATTATAGCAAAATTATGCTACAATGCTACTATGTCAAAACTCTTACAGATAGAACCATTTGAAGTGGCACCAGAGAGCCATGATAAACCCCCAAGCATCTCTCACCAGAGAGATTACGAATATTTGCCATATCTTGATGAAATCCGGGACAAAGACCGTGCGCAAGCTATAATTGACAGAGTGACTCTTGCAGCCAAATCTTTGAAGGGAGCTTTCGCAGTGAACACAGAGAAGAAAAAGATTTTCGCAGAGTTTCAAGAAGAACTCAGAAGCCCAGTAGAGGAAGTCGTTAGATATAATTACAAGATAGATAGATGCGTTCGACTGGTTGAAGAAATATCGCAAGCATATGATTCGGCAAATTCATACCTCGCTATGCAGGAAATTTTGAAAGATCCACTGATAGGTAGCATGGTTTGTGACTATTATAAGAAATCATTTGATACATATTCCACTGCATTTGATACCAGAAAAGAAATTATGGCACTTCTGACCGGTAAATCAAAATACCTGGAAGAACGACAGGATCAGGCAATGTTAGAAGCTGATTGCAGAGCAAAGCAATTGCTGGAGCAATTAATAATAAGAATTAAACAAATAATTGAAAAAAAGGAGTGTGAAGCAGAAAATATTGGTGATGAAATTAAAATATTAATGTTCGAATTCTCTCGATGTGATTCATCCACTTTGGAAATTACTCGGCAAAAAATAATAAATGCTTTCCAGAAGCTAAAAACAAAATTCGAAGAAACAGGAAATATGGCTGGCCTCATGGAAAGGTTACACAAAAATCGCTCGATGTGTGATGGATATCATTGTACATACTTTGATAATGTTATCGGCATATGGGAAAGAACAGTTAAGAAATATGCGAAGAAAATAAATAATATTGAAGAGATGCTGTCTCAACATATATATGAAAAACATTTCATCGAGGAGAAAAGTAAAATATTGAAAGATTTAAAAACTGATACAGACAAGGAATATTATTTTAAAACTCGTGAATCTGAGAATGCAGTATATGATCTGAATTGTATGTTGGCCGATATGAGATCTCAACTAAAATTGGAAAGAAGTAGCGGTGACATGCGAGAGCATGAGGAAACAAGTTGCGCATCTTTGTCCAAGATGATTTCCCAAGGCAGACTGTTTACCCACGCAGCGCCGAATGAATTGATGTATGAGATACTTGAAGATGGCATACTCAGATCTCATCATGAAGTGAAGAATAAGAAAGGAAAAGCGAAAAGAACACACGAACGAGGCCATACTGAATGGACGGAAACACATGATATCTGCTTTGATACAGACAGGATTTATACAAGCTATAGGATACCAGAAAGTATTGCATTGATATTTTCAGAAAATACTCTTGTATCAGAAGGAAGACTATTTGTAGAAGAAGATGGAATTCATCTATATGATGAACATTTCCTGGGTGAGAAGGATCCCGATTCGCCTGGTCTGAACATCGACTTGAAGACGACCCCATTCATGATAATGGTGAATAATCGCGAAAAAGAGAAACTCCTCAAGTTCCTCATAACGAAGTCAGCATGGAGAGATGAACTCGGCAAATTAGATGGACAGCAGCTAACAGAATGGATAGATAACAATATTATTTTTGTTGATAATTTCTATCGTATGATTGTTCCTACTCATGGCACACCATATGGTATCACCAGGCTGGAAGAAGACAAAACACATATATTTAATGAGAAAAAGAGGCCACAATTAAAGACAGGACATGTCGAGATCACAGAAATTTGTGGGCAAATGAAGGATGGCAAATACTCGTTGTTGCCACTCATGAGATTTATTCCAAGAAAAGGAAAAAAGCCATAACATACAATCCTCAAACGCGCTCAAAATGCGTATGCACCAATTCATGATGCCCGCGGCAAAGCGGCTTCATACTGCGCGGATCGTGTTCAGCGTAATATGCGAAAGGCTTCTCGTGATGAATCTGTTCTGCGCGCTGCCCACAGCCCTGATATGCACACCTACTGCCAAATTCTAATTTCAATACTCTCCTGATTTTCACAGGGATATGACGAGATGGAGCGGGCGGATTAACACTCACGGATGCCCCACTCGAACCACCCACCACACCCACATCCTCACCAACCTCAACCCCGTTTTTCACTTTGCACTTTGCATTTTTCGCTTGTATAATTTGCGCTTCTACAATTTCCATTTTCTGCCGAGCAATTTCAGCTTCTCTCGCAGCCAGAGCCTCGAGGAAAATCTCATTAACATCGATTTCTTTATCGATTAATTCCTTCAATTTCATCTTCACTTCCGGAGACAGCGCGCACAGAATTTCATAGTCGTGATTCTTCGTACTACCAGAAATCGTGAATATTTCCCGCCCGGGCGGAGAATCATAGTCGGAATCTGGCTTCAGTAAGCCATCCCTTTTCCCGACTGCATTTGTGCCTTTACTCTCATCCATTTTCTCTTTTTGTGCACATTTCTCTAGCACCACATCAGGTGATGAGAGATCAAACAATCCATCTATATTTCCCACTGCATTTTCTTCCCACGATATTTCGTTATTCACTAAGCGTTTTTCATTCATTTCCTTTACCAGCACATCTACTGCACGTTTCGACAGAGTCCTGATTTTCTCGCAGATCTCAGCTTCATTTGCCACATTCACGACGCTGACTATTCTGTATAATTTACTCAAACCTATTTCTCCATTTACCAAAGCCGTATGCAGAGTTGGCATTTCTGCAAATAGCTTTTCCAATCGCAGGACATCATCCACAAGCCGTCGCCCGACTCCGCTAAGTGCAGCAGCGAAATGATAAATCGAACTGTAGCAGCGACGCTCATAAAGTCTGCGTGCATTCACTTCAGGCAATAAGCCGACAAACTTACGCCTAGCTTCCAGCGCTTCTGCTCCCCATTTCTTGCAAAGAGCGTAGAGTTCCGGATCTGTCAGTTTATGCTGAATTTTTGACTTAGATGCTTCGCAAACCGTTTCAATATTTCTAATTTCACTGCATTCTAATTTCTCAATTATATTTCTCATAATTTTTCTAGTTATCGAGCGCTAGGAATATAGCACAAACAAGCCAAATAATCGCCTTTTCCAGCTTGCACTCACCTGTCAAACTGTGGCAGAACGACATCACGATAATGGCTACCATAAGCCATTTACATCATGTGCCACATCGCCGTACAAATCAGTCTATGTCCAAATCACACTCCAATCCGAACACACCGTTGAAATAAATCTCATTTTCTGCTATCATGGTCAGATAACAAAAAACAAAAACACCATGGAATATCGAGACCACCAGGATTATGAACTTCAAATCGCCGAAGCAGACAAACTCAAGATGGCCGGCGAGCACGAGAAAGCAATTCAAGTATGCGAAAGAATACTAGTCCAGGACCTCGACCAGGAGCAGGCCTACGAAGAAATCGGCGATAATTTCCTCAGTCTCCGCCAATATGACAAAGCCGAGAAAGCACTAGTCCAAGCCCTCCGCCTCAATCCAAGCTCAGCCAACGCACACTACCTGATAGGCTTCACTCACTCCGCTCTCAGCAACTGGATGGACTCCGTCGAGCATCTGGAAATAGCCGACAAGCTTCAACCAAATCATCCTGAAGTACTTCGCTGCCTCGGCTGGTCCATATTTCATTCCGGCAAACGCAAGCATGGATTAGTAATACTGGAACGCTCTCTGAACCTGTCCCCGAAGGATCCGCTGATCCTCAGCGATCTGGGCATTTGCTATCTGAATGACAAAAATTTCGAACGCGCACACAAGCTATTCCAGGAAG